>JAHBAD010000166.1 GCA_018385395.1 Treponema sp. | reverse complement strand
TTTAAGGATGGGGAATTAAATATAAAATAGATTCCGAAACATAGGAAGCGGCACTGCATAGCAGGGCAAAAATAGTCCTGTGGACTATTTTTAGCGAGTCTTCGAGCAGCTGTGCTGCGAAGGTTCAGAATGACATCCCCCGAACAGATTCAAGGTCACCCCGAACTTGTTTCGGGGTCTATAGAACTAGATGTGGTGTAGATGCTGAAACAAGTTCAGCATGACAATACTATTTGGACAGCCCCCTATAAAATAAAATCTTCTAATTGAACTCCCGCGCCGTCTTCTACGTCGCGGGATATTTTTTTGCCTATCAGTAAATCATAAAACTCTGGAGAAATACCTGGAGTAAGTATTTTTTCTGTACGTAAAATCGAAATATCCTTCTCCCCTACAGTCTCACCTTTTTTCATTGAACGCATAAAATGAAGACTGCGGTTAGTCCTGCCGTAATTTGCTTCTTCTGCTGCAGCCAGTCGCTTAACACCATCTCCAAGAACAGCCATTACACGTTCAAGCCCAAACTGCTCTGAAAGCTGGTCTACCGTACGCTTCATACCAAGCTCCGGTCCATAATGACGGAAGCTTGCTTCTGTCTGATGAACAGTATGTACCATTAGAGCAAACTGTTCTGGTTCTAAGGCAACAGGATCATCAAGGCCGGAAGTTTGACGGCTCAAAGTAAAATGCTTTTCGATTATTGTTCCACCGCAGGCTACACTCAATACAGGTACCAGAATCGGATCCAGACTGTGATCACTCAATCCTGTTTCAATTCCAAAGATGCCTTTTAAAGTAGATACAAGGCGGATATTATATTCATCTTCCGGAGCAGGATAACTTGTTATACAGTGAAGCAGGGAAACATCTTCGTATCCTGTAATTCTTACTGCCTTATCAATATCAGAAAGTTTTGACACTCCGCTTGAAAGAATTACAGGAACAGGCTTTTCTCCCCGCGCCTTTTGATTTTCCCGCCAGTCACGCAAGGCTTCCAGCATTTTGTAATGATTTAATTCGGGTGAAGCAATTTTTATGAAATCAGGATTCAGCTCCAGAAGTTCACGAAGACTGCGAAGACCAAAGGGGGAACAGCAAAACTTACATCCTTTTGAATGAACATAATCTATGATGTCTTTATAAAAAGAAAGTGGACATTCAAGCTGCTTAAAACGTTCATAAAGCGGAATATTTCCAGTTGGAAGCTTTACAAAACCAGTCTTTGGATGAAGGATTTCATCAGCATAAACCCATTGAAATTTTATTATATCTGAACCGGAATCAGCAGCTGCATCAACAAGAGCACAGGCTTTTTCAAAAGAACCTTCATGTGAAGTTCCGATTTCTGCTATTATGTTAATCCTGCTTGTCTTGCTCATTTATTTTTCTCCGCTCAAAAGCCTGTTTGAAACGGTCTGAGCCTTATATCTGTTACTGAATACTGAAACACAGTTTTGAGGAAGCCATCCGCCTTCAAAGTAATACCATTTTTCTTTTTGGGCATCTACAGACTTTCCCTTTACCTGAAGAATCTCACCTTTACGGCAATGTCCGGCTGTAGCGCCTCCCCACTCATCAGTGTCACGGAATACGGCATAAGGTTCTGTAACGACAGCCCATTCAACATCAGGAGCAAGTGCCAGAGGATGTGAATTATCAAAAATTATAGCTTCTGGTGATTTTTTTTTGCAGGAAGTAATACAAGGAATTGTTAATAGAAAAACCAGAAACACAAAAAGCTTAATTATTTTCATTTTGTTTTGCACCATTTTCTAACATCATTATAAATTGATAAATCTGAATCTACGAAATTAAGGTCTGGAATTGTATCTATATCAACCCATTTATATTCTGTATGCTCGGTAAGTATAAAAGGCTCTGCCATTCCATCATGTGGAAACTGAACTTCTATTACATCAAGAGTACAAGGCTTATCTTTATGCATAAAGGTTCCTGAAGTAATTTTACTTCCAACAGTTACAGTAACTCCAAACTCTTCCTGCATTTCACGAACTACGGCAGTCTGTAAATCTTCACCTTCTTCGATTTTACCTCCAGGAAATTCCCAACGACCACCCATGTCACCAGTCATCTGACGTTTTGCAATAAATATTTTTCCGTTTCTATAATCTATACAGGCAATTGACCGGCTCATACCCTACCTCCGAACCTCCGCAGAAAGCTCCTTTTCGGCGCCCCCGGCTTGCAGAATCACATCTACTCGTATTATATCATAATCTGTAAACTTTGTGCGAATATACTGCTCCCCTTCCTCATAAACCAGCTGCCCGTTTCGTTTATCGCCCACCTGATGATTCGGGTCAATTGCAAAGAACTCGGCGTTCACAGGAACAGGGGCACTATCCCGCGAGCGGCTGCTACGCTTCATTGAAAGCGAAACATACACCTCTTCTTCGTATGAAAATGCAGTGAGTTCAAAATTAATGCCGGCCAGCGTTGTACCAGCCCGGGTTTTATTCAGTCCGGTGTAAATCCAGGTAGCGCCTACGAAAAAAATTAAAGCGAAAAAAATATAACGGTTCTGTTTAGTTAGAAAAATCCGGAAACCGCGCACAGGCTTAAGATTACCGTTATAATAATCCTGCACAAGTTTAGGAGCTCTTGCAATGCGTTCCTCGCGGTTGTAGTAAAACTTCAGTTTTTTGTCTGCCTCATCATCAGGCACGATTTCTTCTACATCTTCAAACATTTTAGTTTTTCAAAATTGCATCAATCAGATTATCAGTTCTATACCAGACAACACGAGCCTTATCTTCTTCAAGATACAAAGCTGTAAGAATACCATCCTGAGACAGATACATTGTATCGTAAACAATATTTGAATGAGAGGCCTTAAAATGTCTTCTAAGAATTCTCTGGCTTTCACTTTGAATCATTTCGATATTAAAGCCCTCTTCTGTTTTTACAACAAAGAATTTCCATCCGCTTTTTGTTACACCAAGAAAATCATAAGGAATACGATAAGTTAGCTTACTGTAATCAGAAACCACAGTTTCTTCATAAGGAGGAACAGAAACAGGCTCTTCATAAGTTCCGCTTTCAATATTTAGAGGATAAAGCAGGGTTTGTACATAGTTAATTCCAGACTGTACCTTTGATTCTTCATCGACATAAGTTGAATAGTAATCAATCTGGACATAAAGTTTATAAGAAACAGGGTCTGGAATTACATTCTGAATTGTCAAAAAGATGTCGGAAAGATTTTCCTTATCTATTGCAGAAGGAGCATCTTTTGTAATTACCGGAATCATGTATTTTAAAAAACCATCGCTTGCAAACCAGTAAACAAGCATTCCTTCTGAAGAAGAAGCAACAACAACAAGCTCATCTTTTGAAGTTGTATAGATGTTTTTAATATAGGGAAAAGGTGTTCCGCCTGGTCCCTGCTGTCCTATATAATCAACAGACGAACCATCACGTGCAAAACGCAGAACTGTATGACTGTAAAGTGTTGTTCCATCATCACTTTTTTCCTGTCTGTTCCATGGAATTGAGCAGACTGTATATACATTTTTGTTGGAATCTACTGCAATCATACCAGGATAATCAAAAGGATAAGATATATCATGATGAATACTCTTGTCAGGACGGTTTGAATTCTCTAAGAGCCTTGCTGTTTGTGAATCTTCATTATAAAAAAGAGTCAGAAGGTCTCCGTAAGAATTTAATTCAAGGATTTTTTTTGATTCTCCGTTTACGATATAAAAGAATCCGTCCTGCATGGCAATTCCAAAACGAACATTTCCTACATCATTCAGATCCGAAATACTAAGCTGTTCTTCAAAATTACCATAAGGAAGGGAAAATAATTCTGTCTCACTGATAGACTGGACAGTCTCGTTTTTCAGACAGGAAGTAAAAAAGAGACAAAAAACTATGATTACCAAGGCAAGCAAAGATTTTTTCATATGCTCCATTATATAAATAAATATAATTTTTGTCACATCTTTATATATAAATTGTCACACGGATTCGAAACAGCTACGCTGTTTCTGTTTTTGGGGTATTTAAATTTAAGAAACTGAAAAAAAATGGGGCTGTCCTAGAAGTTGTATAAACTTCAAAAAAGGACAGCCTTTTTTTGTCAAAATGTGATTTTTCAATTTTTTTGGTTGTTGTTTTTTTTCTTTAG
>JAHBAD010000154.1 GCA_018385395.1 Treponema sp. | reverse complement strand
GTATTTAGTGGATTTATATTAAATATAAAATAGAGGCTCCCATGAGCCTCCTTTGTAAGATTTTCCTTTAATTATTCAAAAGAATACACTGTTTTTGCCTTGTATTTCTGGCCAGGCTGAAGAATACAGCTTGGAAAATCTTTTTTGTTAGGTGTATCAGGGAATGCCTGGGTTTCAAGACAGAATGCATCATGACGCGCATAAACTGTTCCGTTCTTTCCTACGATTCCCCCAATGTAGTTTCCTGTGTAGAACTGACATCCTTCAAGATTTGTAGAAACAGTCATTTTAATACCTGTTTCCGGAGACTGAACTTCACCGAACTTAACAACTTTTCCATCATCAAGAGGATTTGCACAGCCCCCCTTTACATAAGCCTGTGTTACATAACAATGATCGTATCCTACACCTACATCCTTAATATCTTTTCCGATTTTCTTTTCTTTATTGAAATCAAAAGGAGTATCCTTAACCTCCTTGAATTTTCCAGTCGGAATCAATTTTGAATCTACTTCAAGAATGTATTTTGAAAGGAATTTGGCAGTATGGTTTTCTATAGTTCCTTTTCCTGCCAGATTGAAGTAAGCATGGTTTGTAAGATTGATTGGTGTAGCCTTATCAGCTTCTGCAGTGTATTTACATGTAAGATTATTGTCTTCATCAAGAAGATAAGTGATTTCGATTTTTACGTTTCCAGGGAATCCCTGTTCTCCGTCAGGAGATACACGTGTAAATTTAACTCCGCACTGTTTTTTTGTTTCAACAGCTTTTCCAGTCCACATCATTTTGTCATAACCTTCAAAACCGCCGTGAAGAGTATTTGGACCGTCATTTTTATCCAGAGGATATTTTACATCATCCAATGTAAAAGATGCTTTTCCGATTCTGTTTGCGAAACGACCAACAATTGCACCGAAACAGAATTTTGTATTCAGATATCCTTCAAGAGTAGAAAAACCAAGAAGACAGTCTGTTTTTGTCCCCTTATTATTTCCAACCATAATGCTGGTAAGAGTACATCCGTAGTCTGTTACAGAGAAACTCATTCTGTCATTTTCTACAGTCCAGAGATTTACTTTTGTTCCGTCACAAAGAACGCCCCATTTGTTTTTTGTTACTTTCATATATGCCTCGCTTTTCTTTTGTATATGCTAATTCAAATCAATTATAAACTGAACTTCCACTTCAGAAACACTAAGTTCCCTTGAAATATCAGCTACCGAATAACCATTATTGAAGAGATACAAAACCCTTTCTTCTATCGATTTCTTTGGTGTTACTTTTGGAATATCCTGTGCAAACACATTTGCAACCATATTCTCATCAATAACTTTTGTTGAAAAAACAGGAACTTCCTTATATGCAGCACCAGTTTCCGTTACTACAGTTTCGTCTTTTGGCTGAATAATTTTAGTAAGGTTTTCTCTGTAACTTTCAAAAAGATCATTTTGTGCAGGAGCCTTAACTTCATAGGCAGCATTCGGATCCACTGCAGCCGTTTTATTCTGAGGGCTTTTAGGCTTAGTCTGTTTTGTTGCCTGAACAACAGCCTGATTAAACTGTTTCATATTTACTTCATTTTGAAGAAGTTCGAGTTTTTTATTCAGAAGCTCAACTTTTCTTTCAGCCTCAATCTGAGTCTGCTTTAGTTTCTGAATTGTCTCATTTACAAGATTAATATTATCAACAGTATTCTTCTGCATGCTTCGCAGAAGTCCATTCATACCGTTACGGGCTTTATCCAGCATTCCGTCAGGGGAGAAAATTTTCTTGAATTTAAGGCCAAATACAATCCACATAACAATGTTGAATATGCAAATGCCGGCAACAAGATAAATCACAAAACTACCCCACTATATCAATTATGGTTCCAAGGTATGGTGAAGAGGAACCTGCAGTCTGCGGACTGATTTCTTCATTTTCTTCGGATTTTTCATTTCTTCCATTCTGTCGGAAACTACCGGATCCGTTACCGTTTTTATTATTTGAAATTTTCTGACTGTTTGCTTTATCATCAGAAGCACTATGAACTCTTTTTGAATTTTCCAGATTCTGCTGAACAACAGTAGTCTGCTGCGTAATAGATTCAGCAAGCTGGGCTGCCTGAACATTCCCCGCCATTTTTGAAACATTGGCACTCTGTGCATACATTACGGAAAGATCAATTGGCTGAATAGCCATTCAGTTCCTCCTGGGAAAGTGAAGGCGGTTCATATTCACCGCGCTTTATGAAGCTTCGGTCATAATAGAAAGTAACACTTTTTGTATCAACTTTTACTTCATCAAGAACATCGCGAACATAAACTTTTACGCCCGAATAAACATTTCCTTCGCATTTAACTTTACCAACGGCTTTAAGTTCACGAAGGTGTTCCTGTATTTTTCCAATCTGCTTGGTATATTCACTTGTCTGCTCTGTAATCTCGTCATGACGTTTCTTAAGTTTAATAAGATTGTCTTTCTTTTCCTGAGCCAGATTTCGGCGGATTTTTGCCTGCTGTTCAAGAGTAGCAATATCCAGATCAAGATTTTCAAGTTCTTTAATAAGTTCTGCCTGCGCTTCCTGAAGTTCTTCAAGCTGTTTCTTTGCACGAGGGTCAATACCAACATTGAGTACTGTTTCTGTACCACCACCCGGAGATCCAATATTCTTTGCGCAAATTTCCTCTGTTGCAAAAAGATGGCCACCAATAATCTGTGCTTTTTTACCGCGAAGAACAATATTCTTCATGGCTGTAACTTCAGAATTCATTATTGAGTCATTTACGATGATGTTATTTTCAACTTCAACATGGGAAGATTGAATAAACTTTGCCCAAAGTGATTTCCCGGCTCTGATGTAACATTCGTCTTTGCCGAAAACCCCCTGGCGAATTGTAACATCACCGTCAGCTTCGATGCGGCATTTTCCGACTGAACCATTAATTTCAATATTTCCTGAAGCTTTAACATTATAGCCGTCATCAACAGAGCCCTTAACAACAACGCTTCCAAGGAATGTAATATTACCGGTTTTAATATTTACAGCATCAAGATATTTAACAGGTTCAACTGTAATCTTTCCGTTTATGAGCATTACTTCGCCGTCACAGTCTGCAACAATTGTTACGCCATCTTTATCGAAATGAGTATTTGCCCCAAGCGTTACATTAATATCTTTTCCATTTTTGGCTTCAAGATAACGACCCATAATGGTCTTACCACCCTTACCTCTTTCAGGAAGGATTTTTGTAGCAAGAGCCTGGCCCGCAACAACGTTCTGAATCTGATTCAATTCTTTATAGTCAACAGTTCCATCTTCTGACATTTTTGCACGAAGTTTTTTTGGATCTGTTTCAAAGTTATATACAACGTAAGCGTCATTTCCATCAACAGGAAGAACTGCAGCGGCAACCTGGTAAGGAATATTATAAACAGGATTATCAACAAATTCGTTTATTTTCTGTTCGTCGAAACCAGCAACAACTCCCTGTGTTTTTAAACAACGAACAATCTGTTCTGCCGAAACTTCAGCACCACTCATAGCAGGAGAAGTAACAGTAATAGTTGCCGTCATTTCATCTTTTGAAATATCAACAGAAACAAGACAGTCTCCGGCCTGAACATGTTTGTAATCACCTACAGAAACATATTCGCCGTTTGTTCCATTTTTTGCATATTTTTTGATTAGAGATTCATTAAGTGTAATTGTGTCTGGGCGCTGGGCTTCATCAAGAATTTCCTTAACATCAACAGGACTTCCGGAACCAACAGGCAAAATAACTTTAAGCATAATTTGCGAACCGAAATGCCGCAGATAATAAAGACCGTCTGCATCTCGTTTAACGATTTCTTCTTCCACAGAAGAAGAGGCAAAAAGATCATCAGAGGCAAGAACTGTTTTTTCTTTGATTGTACTGGGATCCTGATAAATCTTTAAAAACCATGGCTTTTTTCCGAATCCAAGAATTCCTTCATTTCCTTTTTCAAGAACTTCGTATTGCAGATTTACAGTTTTTGTGTCAAGCTGAACCGCAGCATCCTGCAAAGCTTCATCGACTGTATCCGCCCGGACTTCTACACAATGGAGAAGTTTGTCCACGGCGAGACGTTTCGTCATTTCTTCACGGAGTGCTTCCAGCGTAACCATATTTTCCTAGAGAATTCCTCTGCGGATATTTGTTAGTTTTGCACGTAATCTGAGATTTGCTTTTGTATGAAGCTGAGAAATACGAGATTCGCTAACCTGAAGAACTTCACCAATTTCTTTGAAAGTAAGGTCTTCATGATAGTAAAGAACAATTACCATTTTTTCTTTTTCAGGAAGTTCCTGAATTGCTTCAGCAATTACTTTTTTGATTTCTTCCCGTTCTGCAATCTTATCCGGCTCAAGGCTTGAAGGAGCTTCGATATTATCCCCAATTGCTACATTGTCTCCGTCATCACCTGAATACCATACATCATTCAGAGAAAGTACACTTGTACCACTCACTTTCATAATTGTACGGTGATATTCATCTTCAGACATTTTAAGAGAACCAGCGATTTCTGAATCTGTTGCAGAACGTCCAAGCTTTGATTCAAGAGAAACGATGGCATCTTCAATTTCACGAGACTTCTGACGAATACTGCGGGGAACCCAGTCCAGCTGACGCAGTTCATCAAAAATAGCACCACGAATACGGGTTACCGCATATGTCTTGAATTTTACATTTTTTATTGGATCATATTTTTCAATTGCATCAAGAAGACCAAACTGACCGAAACCAACCAGGTCGTCATATTCAACACAGTTTGGCATACCAACAGAAACTTTTCCGGCTACATATTTTACCAGAGGCATATACTGTCTGATAAACTTGTCGCGCAGAGCAGGATCCTGAGTCTTACGATACTGTGTCCAAAGAAGATCTTCTTCTTTTGTGTCATTGACTGAGTTTTCTTCAATTTCTGCCATTTCACTCACCATTATTCAATGAAACCACTTTTAATTATGATTCATTTGCTAATATTGTACTAATTGCCTTTGCCAAAAGCGGGGCATCTTTTACTTCCGGAGCTGATTCCTCCGAACGTCTGCGACTGCTTCCTCCGCTACTGCCCGCAGTAGCAAAATCAGTGTCATTATTTACACCTTCTTCTCCCCCTCGCGAAGGTGTGGAACTTTCAAACCCAAGGTTATCCATTGCTGGAAGAGTATCCAGTTCTTCTGCTTCTGCAGCGTAAGTTGCTTCATCTGATATTTGTGGAGCATCCCTTGCTGGAGCAGGATTATCTCTTGTGACCGCTTCTTTTCCGGAAACATTATAAAGAGTTTCCAGGTTTCGAACAGGAACAAATTCTTTATCTGCTCCGGCTGAGCCAGAAGCAAAGTCCCCGGTCACATTAACATCATTTTTTACCTGATCTGTTACCGCCTGTTCACGTGCATAAGCATTCTGTGCACCTGCAGGAGATGCGGAAACACCCCTTACATCATCTTTCGTAAGCATCTGATGGCTCGAACCAACAACATACTGTCCGGTTCCTTCATCAGACGGAAGATCTTCGTCTTTAATAATAAGATCTACGGTCTGACCATTTCTATCTGTCCTTGGAGGAACCCCTTCTGTCTCAGCCGATGAATCTGAATCGACATCAAGAAATTTTCCGAACAGGAAAGATATTCCGAATCCAAGTCCTGCAAAAAGCACTGTAAACAAAAGAGTTTCCAGTACCACTCTGCCCACTCCGGCTCCGGATAAAATATTACATACAAGGGAAAGAAGAAAACCACCACCGGCAAAATAACCGGCAAATTTTAAGTCTTTAATTTTCCGCCTCCCTTAACACATAATTATACATCTATTTACCTTTTCTTCCAATAAATTTCTTAAGGAAGCTGGATACACCTTCGTTTGTCTCCGGTTCTGTTTTTTCAATTTTTCCAACAATATGCTTAAGACAAACTGCAGGCTTTGATGTAGGACTTACAACAATAAAAGGTTTCTGTCTGATAACAGAAGTCTGAACAGTATTATCTTCGTAAACACAACCAAGATATTCCACTTTCTGATTAAGGAACTGACCGACAATATTTATAATGCGATCTGAAATTCTTTTTCCTTCGTCAGCCGAATGAACACGGTTTACAATCAGTTTGATGTCGATTGGTCTATCTACAACTTCTGTTGTAATAACTTTAATCATTCCGTAAGCATCTGTAATTGCTGTAGGTTCCGGAGTTGTTACAACAAAAACTTCATCAGCTGCTGCAACAAAGCGCTGAACATTCTCTGCAATTCCAGCTCCTGTATCTATAATGATTATATCTGCACTTCCCAGCTGACTGAACTGAGAAGCAAATTCATTCAGTTCTTCAACAGAAAGATTTGCGATTTTTGAAAATCCATTAGCACCGGCAATAAATTTAATTCCAAATTCCGTATCCAGAATAATTTCTTTCATTGTTTTTTTGCCGTTAATTACATGCATCAGATTAAACTTTGGCACAACGTTCAAAAGAACGTTTACATTTGCCATTCCAAGGTCTCCATCAATGAGGATTACCTTTTTTCCAAGCTGAGCATATGCAATGGCCATATTAACGGAAATATTAGTTTTTCCAACACCACCCTTTCCACTTGTTACGGCAATGATGCGGGTATTACGGGATCTTGGAGTATCTTTCATTAATTCTCTAAGTCCTTCAGCCTGTTCTTCCATAATTAGTTTTCCTCACTGTTTGAAAATTTTTCTCTTAAATGTTCCATATCCAGATTAAATCCTGAAAGCTTTTCAAGGAAATAAAGTGGTGTTGCTTTTTCAATATTTTTTGCAGCATTCTGCCCGTCAGTCACAAAAGCCACTGCCTTGTGTTTTTCATACAGACTGCTGATTATGTTTCCGTACATTTTTGATTCATCACATTTTGTAACAATTACTGAACCATAAGCAAATGGTTCATAATTATTCATAATATTTTTCAAATCACTGCATTTTGTTTTTGCATCAAATGCAAGATAAATATCCGGAGTAATTCCTGGAACAGAAACTACATCCTTAAGACGTCCGATATGAACACTGTCATTAGGACTGTATCCTCCAGTATCAATAAAAATGCCGTCACAATGAGGTTTGTATTTATTGATAAGAATTTCCAGGTCTTCATTTGATTCAGCCTTTACAACATCACGTCCAAGAATTTCTCCGAAGCGTTTCAACTGTTCCAGTGCGCCCATTCGCATTGAGTCAGTTGTAATAAGCCGCGACTCGTAAGAACGGTCTTTTTCTTTTGATGCACGAATTTCTCTTGCAACCAGTTTTACAAGAGTTGTTGTTTTCCCTACCCCTGTTGGTCCAACAATAATAACAATATGTGGCGGACGAACATGATGCCCTTTATCAATTTCGATAGACTCACCAATCCAGTCTACAACTGTACGCTCAACCATTTCAAAATCGCCAAGCTGTTCCAGAGAGAAAGTCTTACGGATTTTGTCAGTCATCATATTTATATAATTAAAAGAAAATTCATTTTCAGAAAGCAGTTCCTCGATTCTTGCAATTGTTTCATGCTTATCTGCAATTGTCGAAGAACCAAGTTTTCTATTCATGGATTCCTGCATTTCCTGCATTTTCTCCAGAGTTTTCTTCACTTCATCAATCTGATTAATCTGATGATTTACAATTGTAGAAGTCTGCTGAGCAAGAATCTGTTCACGATTCTGTGCCAGGCGCTCTTCTTCTTCAGTCTGTGCCTGTGACTCTGCCATACGTGCAAGAAAATCTGTTCCTGCTCCAGAGTCTGAGTAAGGCTTTGTCATTGCGGAATTAGTACGAGGATTAACTTTATACATCATGCAAATTTGTGGCTTTGCAAAAAGTCCTATTAATCCATTTCTTTTCACTTCGTAATGCCGTAATGGTGTGTAGTCATAACCATACAATTTAAAAAGCGCATCCTTGCAATCCTGATAGGACGGTCTGACTATTTTCTGTACCCCTTCATTTTCCAACATTATTGATTTCCCTCGTTTTCTTCTGCTATTTCCCCGATTACTTCAAGCTGCACTTTTTTGCCTGCGTTATACAATTCATTTGTCGAAAGAACTACAACTCCAGGCAAATCAATTTCACAAAGGGAATGAACAAGCTGTCTGATTTCAGGTTCACAAACAATTATTGGAACCATATTCTGAAATCTTGTAAGAGCAGCGGAAATACAATTTTTCCATAATCTGCCTTCAACAGGATCCAGTGCTGCCATTGGTTTTGAACCGTCTTTCGGATAGAAAGCCCGGCGTTCTATCATTTCTGTAAGTTTCTGTGAAAGAAGCATTACATGAAGTTTATTATTTCTATCTGCATACTGTTTTGCAATCTGAAGTCCCAGTGCCTCCCGGACTTTCTGAGTCAGGAACCAGATATCTTTTGAAACCGCTGCATAATCTGAAATGGCAGAAAGAATGGTTTCAATGCCACGGATTGAAACACGTTCTGCCAGAAGATTCTTAAGGATACGTTCAATCTGTCCGTAAGACATTTTTGCGTTCTCCAGAACCTCTTTTACAAGAACAGGATATCTTTCAGCAGCTTTATCCATCATTTTCTTAACTTCTTCACTGCCAAGAATAATATCCGCATTAGAACGGATAAGTTCTGTAATGTGTGTTGCCATTACAGTTGAAGGATCACAGATTGTATAGCCGGCTTCTTCAGCCTCCTGGCGTTTTTCTTCGTTTACCCAAACGGCTGGAAGTCCGAATGTAGGCTCTATTGTACGTTCACCTTGTATTTCTTCAAGAGACATTCCGCTTGTATTGATTGCCATATAATAACCAAGCTTAATAGAAGCACGCCCTGCTTCAATACCATGAATCTTGAATACGTATTCATTAGGTTCCAGAGTCATATTGTCCTGGATATGAATATTCGGAACGATAAGCCCCATGTCGTTGGCTGCTTCCATACGGATGTTTGCAATACGACCGGTAAGCTCAGCACCCTTTTCTTTATCTACAAGAGGAATAAGTGCAAAACCAAGTTCAATAGAAAGCTGGTCAAGAAGAGGATAATCCTGCTGCTTTACAGCTGCAACCTGAGAACCTTCTGCCTCTTTCTTTGCAAGTTCCAGTTTCTTTGCTTCTTTTACCGTATTGTTCTTTGACATACGGAAACCAACATAAATAAAGGCAGCCCCGAAAAGAACCAGCATAATAAGGAGACTTGGAGTGTTAAGTCCCAGAGCAATGCCCAGAATAATGAGAACTGCACCGAGGATTTCGTAAATGCGTCCGTCTCCGGAAAAATCATTGATAACCTGCTGGGCAAGATTGTCGTCTGTTTTTGTTCCGGTAACAAGGATACCAGTTGCAAATGAAATCATCATTGAAGGCAACTGTGAAAGAAGTCCGTCACCGATTGTAAGTCGGGAATATGAATCCAGAGCAGAATTAAAATCCATTTCCTTCTTAATCATTCCGATTATAAAGCCACCAAGAAGGTTTACTACAGTAATTACAATTCCAGCCTTTACGTTTCCTGAAACAAACTTTGAAGCACCGTCCATTGTCGAATAGAAGTCTATTTCACGACGAATCTGAGCTTTCAGTTCCTGAGCTTCTTCATCTGAAATTGCACCACTGTTCAGACGGTTATCTACATCAAGGAGTTTCGGCTGCATTGCATCCAGGGTAAATCGGGCTGAAACTTCAGAAATACGGGTAGCACCTTTTGTAATTACTACTACCTGAACGATAATAAGAATTATAAAAATAATAAATCCTATTACGACGTCATTTCCAGTTACAATTCTTGCGAAAGCCTGAACCATATTACTTTGACCAGGCATAACAAATTTTCCGCCCCGGCGAACCATTTCACCTGTAAGAATCAAACGGGTTGATGCAATGTTCAAGCCAAGACCAAACATAGTCTGAAAAAGAAT
Source organism: Treponema sp. (assembly GCA_018385395.1). GTDB lineage: Bacteria > Spirochaetota > Spirochaetia > Treponematales > Treponemataceae > Treponema_D. The sequence goes on along the minus strand of JAHBAD010000154.1, from coordinate 30,057 downwards.
GATGCGGGGGAAAGATTCAAAATCAGCTGCACGGGGAATTGTAATAACTCTTAAGAGTACAATAATGCACACCGATAAATTCAGTATCATCATTATATCTACCAGAACTTTCGGACATGGTATAATCATAAAGATGATTACGAATACGGCAAATACGCCCATGTAACTCTGTTTTACGAAATTTAAAATACGGTCAACGACTCGATTTTCGTTTGCCATTAAGCCCCCACCCAAAGCAAAACTTTATTCAAGTATAGAAATTTTTGAGATATTAGTATTTCATTTTACCTTGATACAGATATTTTTTCAACATTTTATTTCTTACGAAAATCTGTTTTTTCATCCTGCGCAAGTTGAGAATAGATAAGAGCAATAGTTTTCCAGTAAACCGGCGGAACTTCTTCCCCAACATCAATATTTTGATAAAGATCGCGTGCAAGAGGCTTGTTTTCTACAAGAGGAATATCATTTTCTGTCGCAATGCGTCGTATCAATAAAGCTTCGTTATCCATACCTTTGGCATTTACAACCGGAGCGTTATTTCCTGCTTCCTCATCATATTTCAAAGCCACTGAAAAATGTGTAGGGTTAGTAATAACAACGTTTGATTCTTTTACAGCTTTAGGAATATTCTGACTTAAAATCCTCTGCTGCATAGCACGAAGCTGAGCTTTCATCTGAGGATCCCCTTCCATCTCTTTGAATTCTTCCTTTACTTCCTGCTTTGTCATTTTCAAGCTTTCCATAAATTCATGACGCTGCACAAAATAATCAGGAATAGCAATGGCAACAAAAAGAACCGAAACTATAATAATCAATTCTGCGCCGGTCATAGCCACTTTTCGAAGAGCCGAAATGATACTTCCTGTAGAAATTGTTTCAACAATATCCCACATATTCCTGCGGATAAGCAGATATGCAATAAAAACAATAAGGGCAACTTTTCCAAGAGATTTTGCAATATTAAACAGTCCCTGAAGAGACCCGATTGTACGGCGAAAATATTCTCCGAACTTTGGTAAAATTTTACTGAACTTAGGTTCTATAGGTTTCCAGCTGAAAAGAAAGCCTCTTGTCTGGATTATATTTCCTGCCAGGGCTGCAATAAAACTTACAACTCCCATTGGAAGAATAATTCGTAAAAAGAAATTTAGAAACGCTTCCCAAAGATTTCCATTCACAGGGTCTTTTTCATGTGCCTGATTAAAACAGAAAATCATTATTTCAGCACAGTTGTTGAAAATTCTTTTTCCTAAAATGAAAAGCAGAAGAACAGTAAAAAGAAGAACAAGACTTCCGGCAAGTTCCTGAGTTTTTGCAACACGACCTTCTTTACGCTCCTTCTCCAGTTTATATTCTGAAGGTTCCTCGGTTCTTCCCTCATCTTCTGCAGCCATAAGCTACCTCCTACTTTCCAAGGGTGGCAAACAGATCTGTCAAATCTTTTAGCCCCTGATTGAAAGAACGTGTAAAGAAATCACTCATTGCAGGAAGCATATTCAGAATGAGGAAAAACGCCAGCAGAATCATAACCGGAAAACCTTCAGACAAAAGATTCATCTGAGGTGCGGCTTTTGAAAGAAGTCCTGTTGCTATAGAAACAAGAAGAAGTGTTCCCATAACAGGAAGAGCAATAATCAAGGCATCTGCAAAAAGGTTTGTAAGGCCTTTCAGCATGAAACGGGCAACAGATTCAGTTCCTGTAGCAATGGAATAAGCGCTGAGAGCCTTAAAGCTTCCCATAAGACCTGAAATAAAAATCTTCTGGAACCATCTGTTCTGAAGGAATACCAGCATGGCAATAAAGTTCAGGTACTGTCCCATAAGGGGATTTTCAACCTGGCTTAAAGCATCATAGGCAGAAGCAGCAGAAAAGCCCATCTGGAATGCGAAAAGCTGACCTGCAGTACTGAAGGCGGCAAAAATAATCTGAATAAAAAATCCCATTATTACACCGATGAGACCTTCCCCAAGAACCAAGAGAAGGTATTGAACAGAAAATGCCTGGTTCTCTGTTACAACGGATTCGTAAACAGAAAAATCAACACCCGAAAACATCATGAATGCCATGTAAAAAGAAAGAGCAAGCTTTGCAACTCGTGGAACCGAACGCATGGAAAACAGAGGAAGTGTAATAATCATTGTAAAGCACCGGGCATAAACCAAAAGAAAATAGGGTGCTTTAAGAAGGATGGAATCAAGCATCTCTCAGTCCCACCTCCCTTTTACTTTGCAAAATCAGGAATACGGGAAAACAATGCCACAGTGTACTGCCCAAGGTTCGAAAACATAACACCGCCAAGAAGTGCCAGTACAATAAGGATTGTGAGAAGTTTCGGAAGAAAGGTAAGGGTCTGTTCCTGGATGGAAGTTACGGCCTGAAAAATGGCTACGATAAGGCCAACTATCAAAGCTGCAATAAGGCACGGTGCAATCAATTCCAGAATCTGGGTAATTCCTCCGCGCATCAATGTTACAATTTCACCTGTACTCATATTCTACGCTCCTAGTGAATTACCGAAAGGAAAAGCTGATTGGTAAGAAGTCCCCATCCGTCTACCAGAACAAAAAGAATCAGTTTGAACGGCATGGAAATCTGAACTGGCGGCAGCATCATCATACCCATGGACATAAGGATACTGGCTACGACCATATCAATAATAATAAACGGTATATATAGAAGAACACCGATTTTAAAAGCAGCTGTAAGTTCATGAAGAATGTATGCAGGAACAAGAATATGTGTTGGAACATCGGCAAGTGTATTTGGTTTTTCAAGTTTTGCCATATTCATAAAAGTTCCGATGTAAGTTGGATCTTCTGCCATCTGAGTATACATAAACAGACGGATTGGAGCTTCGGCTTCACGGTAGGCTTCTTCTATTCCAATCTGACCTTCGTTCAAGGGCTTAAAAGACTTTTCGTACATTGTTGAAAAAGTCGGCCACATGACAAAAAGGGTCATAAACAAAGCGATGCCATTCAGAACTGCTGTAGGCGGAACCTGCTGCAATGAAAGAGCACGTTTAATAAAGTCCAGAACAATTGAAAAGCGCAGAAAACAGGTAACCAGTAAAAGAAGACTCGGCGCAATTGTCAATATTGTAAGTGCAAGAAGTACTCTTACAGAAAAAGCAACTTCACGTCCTGTCTGAGGCTGAGTAATCTGAATTGAAACATTTGGAACTGCAGGCTGAGTCACATTACGACTCATTTCGGTATTTCCTCGTGTAGAACCTTGCGGAAAACTTTGGGCTGAAACTACAGATACTGAAAGAACAAGTAGCAGAGCAAGGACAATCTTTTTGAAATTGATTTTTCTCATACCGTCCACCCTACTCATTTTCCTTAAGGCGTTTTGCCTGATCCTGGAAAATCTGATTTATATCCTGTTCGCCGGCACTGAATACATTTGTACTCTGACGTCCTTTTGGTGCTGTGTTTTCGCGTGGACCGCCCGGCATAAACATATCCAAAACATCAGCAAAGTTTTTAGGTTTTGAAGTATTTGTAGTTTTATCAGCGTAAAGATTCATTGCCTGAATCAGTTCTTCATCTTTTACTTCAGCAATCAGGTTGATTCCGCCTTCAGTAACACCAAGAAGATATGCCCCTTTGTCTACAAGAGTAACAACTTCAACTGATTTTCCCTGTCCAAGACTCAAATATGCAACACGGCGCAAAAACTGATCATCACTTCGGGTCCCGGTTCCACGGCGTTTAAAATAATACATAACACCATACACTGCCGCAACCACTAAAAGAAGCATGAAAATCATCTTTACGAAGGGCCATACAGTTGATTTTTTTCCTGTATCTGAAAATGTAAGACTTGATTCTGAATTTGCTTCTGGAAGAGTAAGTGTAATTTCATTTTCATTAACAGCATCATTTTCCGAAGAAGAAACAGTCTGTCCAAACAGACACGAAAATATTAATGAAATCAATACAAAGAAAATAATACTTTTTTTTGAGAAAACCATTTTTCAACCCCACCCAGAAGAAAAAATCGGCTAGTGAATATCTGAAACTCTTTCCATTGGTGAAAGGATTTCTGTTACACGAACACCAAAGTTTTCGTCAATAACTACAACTTCACCTTTTGCAATCTGTTTATGGTTAACCAGAATGTCTACAGGTTCACCGGCAAGTTTTTCAAGCTCGATGATTGTACCTTCCCCCATTCCAAGGATTTCTTTGATGGATTTTTTTGTACGACCAAGTTCTACGGTCATTTCCATCTGAACATCCATAATCAGGCCGATATTCCCCTGTTCGGCGCCGGTCATACTTCCCTGAAGATTTGGATATTGAAGGGACTGAACATTAGGAACATTCATTCCCATATTCATACCCATATTCATCTGAGGCATACCCATACCCATTTGTGGCATACCCATTCCCATATTCATCTGAGGCTGCCCCATGCCCATGCCCATTCCCATGTTCATTTGAGGCTGTGCCATTCCCATGCCCATTCCCATGTTCATTTGAGGCTGACTCATTCCCATTGAGCCACCCATTGGCTGAGACATGCCGCCCATAGGACTTCCCATGTCCATAGCAGGAGAAGAAAGATCTTCTACACCACCACCAAGAGCGTTACACATTTTTTCAGCAACGTTTCCGGCAATACATTCCCAAAGAGTAAATGCTTCGCCGCCCAAAGTAAGGGGATATGTACAAAGTGCGAAATCTCCCTGTGGGAAACGCACCATAGCTTTAGGTTCATTAACACATTCAGGTGTTGCGTAAGCAAGACCCGGAAGTTTTCCTGTTGCGTCCAGACTGTTAATCTGAGCACTAACATGCGTTGCAATTACTTCTGATACAACAGAAAGAACCATGTCATCAACTTCTGTTACTTCTTCTGAATTAACCAGAGAGAAAAGCTTCTGAGCAAATTCAGGAGCCAGAAGATAAAGATGTTCGCCTTTTACACCTTCGTTATAGTCGGCCATTACCCCGACTACTACCTCTGGAAGACGAGAAAGAACACGGTCTCTGTCCACTACTTCAACAACAGGATTATCAGCTGTGAAAGAAGCATTTGTATAAGAATTAATATTTGATTCAAGTTTTGGTCTAAGTTCGTCTGCCAGCCCCTGAAGTGTAGCCACATCCATATGGGCAGCAGGTCCGCTTGAAACCTGGCCGGAAGAATTTAATCCGTCCATTGAAACGCCAGAAAGCAGAGCGTCGATTTCGTCCTGTGAAATTGCACCATCACTCATATGTTCCATCTCCTTCTACGGAAAGTTCCTCAAAATCTTCCGCATCTACATCTTCAATTTTTCCTGTAATCTGTACAGCCATCTTCTTTCCGACAACACCCGGCTGACAGAAAAACTTTTTGCGATCCCCAACACTCAGAGAGAGAGGATCTCCAACTTTTATATTTGAAAGACGAACAACATCACCTACGCGAAGTGCCAGAACGTCTCTGATTGGCAGATTGATGCTGCCGAAATCGGCAACAATGTCCATATCAACATCGTTGATCTGTCCTTTGATTGTTGACAGATACTGGGTTGTTGAACTTTTACGAACCGAAGAATACCAGAACTGTGATGACAGTTTTGAAATAATCGGGTCGATTGTCTGGTAAGGAATACAGAAGTTCATCATGCCTTCTTCCTCACCGACTTTTGTTTCCAAAGTGATAAGAACGACCATTTCGTTTGGCGGAACAATTGAAGCAAACTGAGGATTTGTTTCAATTGTTTGGAAACGAGGACGAAGGTCGATTACCTGTGTCCAGGCTTCACGAAGGTTAGCCAGAATACGAACAATAACACCTTCCATTACTTCCTGCTCAATATCTGTAAGGTCACGGTTTTTGTTTCCTGCAATAGCACCGCGCCCACCGAACAGACGGTCAATCATACAGAAAGAAATTGTCGGATCAATTTCAAGAACCGCGTTACCAGGAAGCGGATCCATATTAATAACAGCAAGGGTTGTTGGAGTAGGAATAGAACGAATAAATTCCTCGTAAGTCAGTTCGTCTACAGATGCAACGTGAACATGAACCAGAGAGCGCAGCTGGGCTGACAAACTGGTCGTAGTATTACGCGCAAAAGTTTCGTGCATATTCGAAATAGTACGAAGCTGTTCTTTTGAGAATTTACTAGGACGTTTAAAGTCATAGATTTTAATTTTGTGGGCACTGGAAACCGGCTTAAAATCATCAACTTCAGACTCACCTGAACTGATGGCAGTTAAAAGCTGGTCAATTTCGTCCTGTGACAGAACCTCGTTCATGCCGAATCTTCCTTATCCTTTCTATATTATAAACTATTGTTCAATAACGTCTTTCTGAAGGAAAACTACATCACGAATCTTTGAACTTGTAAGGTATTTGTCATTGATTGCATTTCTGAGTTCAATCTTCAGTCTTTCTTCATTTGCAGTATTTTTAAGTTCTGCAGCTGTTTTTCCATTAAAATATCGGCGTAAAAAGTCTTTTAATTCAACAGTTCTCTGTGTGATTTCTGTTGAAGTGGCTTTATCGTCCTTTTTATATCCTAAAACTACGTCTACACGAACTGTAGCAGGAATATCATCACTTGTTGTTGTCTGAATTACACCAAGAGATGTGTACCAGTCAAGAATTTCACGCTGGGCTGTATAAGAAACTGATGCCGGCTGTCCGCCTGCAGGTCCAGAACTGCCTTTTGTGGCAATTTTTACTGTAACGAATACAACAACTACGATGAGAATGATTGCAGCGACTGCGATGATTATCCATTTAAGAAGACCGGGCAAAAGTCCGCCCATTTTGCCTTTTTTTGCAGGTGATGATGATGCTCCACCATCATCAAGACCTAATTCGTCATTGTCTGCCATTTCCCCTCCAGCAAGCAACATTTTATTATGTCTAAAAGAATAGAAAATATTATGAATTCCCTACATTTTACCATTAAAAATGTCCCTCGTCTAGAATAATTATATCCACACGTCTGTTATAGGCTCTGGCCTCAGGCGTATCGTTTGAAAATTTTGGTCTGGTGTCTGCATAACCTGCTACAGAAAACTGATTTTCATCTACTCCGTAATCTGCAAGATAGTGAAGAACATTGGTAGAGCGGGCTGTAGAAAGTTCCCAGTTACTGTAAAAAGCGGAATCGAAAGGGACCGGAGTGTTATCTGTATGGCCTTCAATTCTAAACCGGCGTTCTTTCATTTCAGGAGATTTAAAAAATTCTGAAAGACGCAGAAGTGTGTCACGGGTCTGGTCAATGTTCAAGGTTGCACTTCCCTCTTCAAAGAAAGAGTCTGAAGCCAGTGTAATAATCAGTCCCCGTTCGTCACTTGTAATAGTAATTTTATTTGATTTGATATCAGGAGCAAAAAGACTTACTGCCTTTTTCTTTGCAAGGCCCAGAGATTTACCTTTTTCAAGAGAAGGAAGTGAATTGATATTATTTCCCAGGTCCGAAAGACGTCCTGCAGAAAGTGACAAACCACCGGAAGTTGATTCAGTTTCATTCATCTGCAGAGACTGAGTGATTGTTGCCAGCTGAGTCGGATCTATTTCTGAAGGGTTATAAAGCATAACGAAGAAGCAGAGCATAAGGGTGATCATGTCACCGTAGGTACCCTGCCACGCAGTTGACGGTTTCTCTGGTTCCTTAGACTTTCCCATTTATATTCCTCAAATCCTTAAATCTTAGTCTTTCAGTACGTCAGCTTCGATAGCTTTTCTTGTAACAGGATCAAGATATGTAAGAAGTTTCTGTGCCATAATGCGTGGGTTTTCGCCAGCCTGAATAGCAAGAACGCCTTCAATAACCATTTCTTTAGAACGCATTTCCTGAGCGTTCTGGTCCAGAAGTTTCTGAGAGAACGGTGTGATAAGCCAGTTGGCCATCATAGAACCGTAAAGTGTTGTAATAAGGGCAACGGCCATGTTAGGACCGAGGGATGACTTATCTTCAAGGTTGTTCAACATACCAATAAGACCTACAACGGTACCCATCATACCAAAACCAGGAGCAAAACCAGCCCACTGGTTAACAATATTGATCCATGACATATGACGTGCTTCACACTGGTTCATTTCGTTTTCCATAACTGCACGGATAATATTTCCGTCAGTACCATCGACAACAAGACGAAGTCCCATTTTCATAAAAGGATCTTCCAGATCATCAAGGCCGTCTTCAAGTGCAAGAATACCTTCACGACGGGCTTTTTCTGAAAGCGCCTGCATATTAACTACAATATTTTTTTCACCGAAGTCAGGAACTTTGAATGCCTTTCCCATAACTTTGAAAAGTCCGAGACACTTTTTCATAGGAGCGGCAATCCAGATAGCAAAGTAAGAACCACCGATTGTCATGGCTGCAGAAGGAATATCGAGAATTCCTCCAAGAGAACCACCGGAAGTCATAACCGACATGACGATCATGGCGGCACCACCGACGATACCAATTATTGTTGCTATATCCATTTATAAAACCTCTTGCGCTTCAATACCAACCTTACGGCGGTAAGCAATTATTTTATCAATTATTTCCTGAGGAGAATTCTTAACGATGAGTTTTTTTCCTGATAACATTGTTAATGTTGTATCAGGCAGAGAGTCCATACTTTCTATCATGTGCGGATTCACCCAGTATTTTTCCCCATCCAAACGAATCACATCAATCATATAATTTTCCCAAACTAACTAAATTCCGTCAAGTATTATTTTCTATATGAATCTTATACTCGGCGTCATTTCAAAAATCGGCATAATATAAGAAAAGTTTAGAAAAAATAAAAAAAAGATCCTGCAGGGTTATTCTGCAGGACCTTCAAAAATCAGTTTTCTTCTATATTTAGGCTATTCAGCACGTGCCATAGCTTCTTCGTAGTCTTTTGTTCCAACGAAGATTTCATTTGTATAAGGATTTTTACCCTGTGCAACAGAACGTTTAATAATTACTGCCAGTGCAATTACGTTTGCAAATACGGCAATAACAGCCATTACACCCTGCATATGAGGATCAACGGCAGTTGGAGCAGTAGCAGCTGTTGCAGCACCTTCGACACCAGCATAAAGAACAGGATCTACATGGAATACACCGCGATCCTGGAAAAGTGGGAATACCTGAGCGAACATACACCAGAGAGCCAGTGTGTTTGCACGGTTCTGGATCCATCCGCCTTTGTTCCAGAAAGCTGCAGCAAAAGTTGGAGCAAGAAGAAGAGCAAAACCACAGTACCATGTATGAGTTGGCAGGTTCAGATATGTATATGTGAAATTCCAGATGTCATAAGAAACGATGAACCAGATTGTCATATCAGGCCACAGCATATCCTGATTCTTCTTTTTAGATGAGTAGATTCCCCACCATCCTGTCATACACATAATATTGATAAGACCTGCAATACCGTTTGCCCAGTTCCACCAGCCACCATAAAGCCATACTCCTTCTGATGATTTCCACCAGCGGGCACCAGTTTCTGAAAGAGCAATAGAACCTTTAATTGCAGATTCAAAGTCAGAAGCAACTGCAATAAGAATGTTGATTGCAACGATAAGGAATGGGAAACATTTAAACCAGTTGGCATTGCCAAGTTTTCCCCATTTGTATTTGAGAACCATAAAACCGATACAACCAATTGTAGCTGCATAAAGTTTTGCATAATGGAACCAGCTGTTCATGTACAGATAGGTAGGATTATTAAGAGCCCATTCTGCACCCATTTTTGCTCCGACAGTAACTGCAATAAAATAAACTGTAAGACCAAGAGGAAGCACTACGAAAGCAGCGATTCCACCGGCTTTTGTTCTGCGTGAGATTTCATTGGCAAGAACGAGGCCAACAAATACGATAACCCAGCCAATAATCTGATAGATGGCTGCATCGCCATAAACTGAGAATAACATAAAATACTCCTTTGACTATTTTTGTGTGTGTGATAGTCTGCCTATGATTTTACACCTGTATTTGAAGATAAAGCAAGGAATTTCTATAATTTCTCTATATTGAACATCTCCCCCATTTAACATAAAATACGGTTAATTAATCCTTTTATTAAGGAAATGAATTTTCAAGAGGTATTCCCATGGTATCTTACAAAGATCTCGGTCTGGTAAACACAAAAAAAATGTTTGCTAAAGCTATGAAAGGTGGATATGCAATCCCTGCATTCAACTTCAACAATATGGAACAGATGCAGGCTATTATTCAGGCTTGTACTGAAGAACAGTCACCTGTTATCCTTCAGGTTTCTAAAGGTGCCCGTGCTTACGCAAACAAATACATCCTGCGCAACATGGCTCGCGGTGCTGTAGAATACGCAAAAGAACTGGCAAAAGAAATGTCAGAAAAAACAGGAAAAAAATACAAGGCAATTCCTATAGTTCTTCACCTGGACCACGGTCCAAACTTCGAAGTTGCTAAAGACTGTATCGATTCTGGTTTCTCATCAGTTATGATCGACGGTTCAGCACTTTCTTACGAAGAAAACGTAAAACTTACAAAAAAAGTAGTTAACTACGCTCACAAACACGATGTAACTGTAGAAGCTGAACTTGGTGTTCTCGGTGGTGTTGAAGACGAAGTAGCTGCAGAAGAATCAAAATACACAAAACCAGAAGAAGTTGTAGACTTCGTTACAAAAACAGGTTGTGATTCACTGGCAATTTCTATCGGTACATCACACGGTCGCTGTAAGTTCACACCAGAACAGTGTAAGCTCGTAGACGGTGTTCTTATTCCACCTCCACTGGCATTCGATGTTCTTGAAGCTATCGAAAAAGAACTCCCAGGATTCCCTATCGTTCTCCATGGATCTTCTTCAGTTTCTGTAGACGATGTTAAAACAATCGAACAGTACGGCGGAAAAATCCCTAACTCTGTAGGTATCCCAGAAGAACAGCTCCGCAAAGCTGCTAAATCAGCAGTTTGCAAAATCAACATCGACTCTGACGGACGTCTTGCTATGACAGCAGCTGTTCGCAAATTCCTTGCTGAAAACCCGGATGCATTCGACCCACGTCAGTACCTGACAGCTGCACGCGATGCTGCTAAAGCAATGTATGCACACAAATGTCGTGACGTTCTTGGTTCTTCTAACACACTGTAATAGAATTGAAAATTGACAATGGATAATTGACAATTTTTTAAAGAAGAAAGAAACCCGTTTTGGTGTAATTCACTGAAACGGGTTATTTTTTTAACTGATTTATAATATGATTTTAATCATCTAATTTATTTTGACAAATTGACAAATAATGTCATTATGAATAAACTGTAATATTATGATCAATACACTTCCGGAATTACTTTACCATCAGGGATTAAATTTCCCTGAAATTAATGCTCAGCTTACAAAAGATTCAACAGGAACATTCCAGCCTACAACATACAAAGAACTGACAAGCCAGATGTTTGATTTCGCAGCAGGACTTCTCACATTGGGAACAAAACGCGGCGAACACATCGGCCACATAGCAGACAACCGCCAGGAATGGCAGGTTGTTTCACTTGGTTCAATGGTTATCGGTTGTGCAGATATTCCCCGCGGAAGCGATGTTACAGTAAATGAACTGCGCTATATTTTAAGCTTTACTGAATGTAAGACAGTTTCCATTGAAAACCCTTACGTTCTTGGAAAACTTTGTGAATGTATTGATGACATTCCGACTCTCCAGAACATCATCCTTATAGATTCCCAGAACAAAGCCCTGGACCGCTTTGACCTCAAAGGAAGGAAACTTTTCCATTATCAGGACATTCTTAAAGCCGGTGTAGAATGGCGAAAAAACCATCCAGAAAAAATTGAAAAAGAAGTCTGGAAAGGAAAAACTGAAGACATAGCAACAATCATCTTCACTTCCGGAACAACAGGTACACCTAAAGGCGTTATGCTTACACACAAAAACTTTCTGTGCCAGCTTGAAGGCATCGCATCAACTTTAGGCTTCCACAAAGCACAGCGCTCAATCTGTATTCTTCCAATCTGGCACGTTTACGAACGGGAACTTGAATATTACATCATCTTCTTTGCAGGAACCATGTGTTACTCAAAACCCATCTCTTCAGTTCTTATGTCAGATTTTATGAAGGTACGCCCACAGTTTATGCCTTGTGTTCCACGGGTCTGGGATTCTTTGTACCAGGCAATTTCAAAAAAGATCAAATCACAATCAAGTATATCATGGGTTCTTTTCCAGATTCTTGCAGGCGCTTCTTCAAGCTCCCTTGCAATGAAAAACAGAATCCACGGATTAAACAGATACTACAAAGAACGCCACAGTTTTGAACACGGCATGAGTAAGCTTCTCTATATTCCATACGGCATACTCTACCCTCTCAGAGTTTTAGGCGAAAAACTTTTCTTCTCAAAAATCAAAGATATGCTTGGCGGAAGATTTATCTGTGGTATTTCCGGTGGCGGCGGATGTCCTCCAAAACTGGACAAATTTTTCAACGCTGTGGGCATTCAGGTTGTTGAAGGTTACGGTATGACAGAAACAGCACCTATCGTTTCAATCCGCGATCGTTTTGCTCCGGTCCTTGGAACAATCGGAAAACCTTTGTACTACAATGACACCAAGATTATCAAAATGGACGGAACTCCTGCAAAGCCTGGCGAAAAAGGTGTTCTTTATGTAAAGGGTGAAAACGTAATGAAAGGATATTACAACCGCCCTGACCTTACAAAAGAAATTCTTTCTGAAGACGGCTGGCTCAACACAGGCGACATTGCCGTTTCAACTTTCAACGGTGAGCTTGCGATTAAAGGACGTTCAAAAGATACAATCGTTCTCCGTTCAGGGGAAAACGTTGAGCCGTTCCCAATCGAAGGAAAACTTGTTGAATCTCCTTACATCGCACAGGCAGTTGTCTGCGGCCAGGATGAAAACACTCTTGGTGCAATCATTATTCCAAACCTTGAAGAACTGGAAAAAGCCGCCGAAGGCGACGGCCAGAAATTCTCTTCACCACAAAAACTTATGAATTCAGGATTTGCACAGGAACTTATTACACGAGAAATTGAACGCCTGATTTCTTCCAAAAATGGATTCAAGAATTGCGAACGTGTAAGTACTTTCTTTATGATGGAAAAATTCCTTCACCCTGAAGAAGAATTCTCTGCAAAAGGTGGACTTATCCGTTATAAAGTTCTGAACAACTACAAACATCAGATTACTGCAATGTTTAATAAAGAAACTAGAAAACAGAAAAAAATAATGCCTGAAAAACTTCAGGAAATGCTCCCTGAAAGATTCCAGGAAGTTCTGCAGGATTTTATTTCCTCACATTAATGAACTTAAAACAGAAAGCCGTTTTTTCGTAATTTCTGAAATACTTTCAAACCCCGCATTGAATGCTTTTTCACAGCCTTTGCGGGGTATTTTTTTACCTTCAACAACATCAAAAGTTTTTTCATCTTCTTGAATAAGAATACAGTGACGTTTTCCGCCGTCAGCCTTATTTAGGTTTTCAACCGCTTCTGCAGTAGTTCCGCTTCCTGCAAAAAAATCCATAACCGTAATGTCATTTTTCATGCAGGCAATTTTTATAAAATGCTCTACAAGACCTACAGGCTTCGGGTTATCAAAAGCACCCTTCACTCCAAGAATTTCATCAAGATGATTCTGAGCATCCCGGGTGGAGCCTACATTTTCAACAATATTCTTTGGAATGATCTTTTCTTTTTTGCCGTTAAAAATTTTTTCCCGGGGAACATTTTTATATTCAGGTGCAGGACCAAAATAAATTCTGTTGTCAGAAAGAAGCTCGTCCATTTCTTCTTTTGTACACTGCCACTGCCGTTCCCAGACAATGCCACCTGGAGAAGTTACAGTAAAAAAATTTTTATGTTTCGGACTTGAACGTTTTTCTGAAAAAGAAATGCTGCCGCTGAACCATGGACCACGAGGATCATTATCGGCATTTACCGTAGCCCAGGAAGTTTCTAAAATCTCAGTAAATGGTTTAAGCTTATTTTTATTTTTTGCGAAGCATAAATTATTTTCTGTAAGGGTACGGCTCCAGGTGTCTTTTTTCCCTTTGCCGTGCAGCCACAAAAAATTGTTGATGAAGTTTTCTTCTCCGAAAACTTCATCGCACAGAAGCTTAAGGCGGTAAAGCTCATGGTCACCAATGGCAATAAAAATACAGCCGTCCTCGCTTAAAAGTTCACGGGCAAGAACAAGGCGTTCTTTCATAAATGAAAGCCAGACTGAATGCCTGTCTCCTTTCTGTGAAAAATCATCTTTGTATGTAAAAACATTTCCTGTATTGTATGGAGGATCAGTATAGATCAGATTGATTTTTCCGCGCCAGTCTTCAAGATGCTGCTGCATTACTTCAAGATTGTCGCCCACAAAAAGTTCGTGTGACATATTTCAATTATACATAAAACTCACCATTTGCGAAATCCATGTTTTTTCTATATACTGAAACTATTATTGCCGTTTTAGCTCACCTGGTAGAGCAGCTCCCTCGTAACGAGCAGGTATTCGGTTCAAGTCCGGAAAACGGCTTAAATTTAATTACAAATAAATACGTGCGTAACATATTTTTGTTATGGAATGAGAGTGAACCGAATACCGGAGTGAACGCAGGAAAAAGCGATGAAGGAGCTTTTTTCTGAAAAGTCGCAATGGACTGCGACGGCAGTGAACGGAGGCGCCCAAAAGGAACAAACAGGATGTTTGTGACTGGAGGGGGCGGTTCAAGTCCGGAAAACGGCTTTTTTATTTTACGGAGACATACATCATGTTTTCAAGTCTTACTACAGTTGCAACTCAGGTTGCGGTTCTTTTCATTCTTATCGGAATTGGTTTTCTCTGTTCAAAGAAAAAGATTTTTGATGAACACACAGTCAAACACATAACTCACTTCATTCTCTACTTTGTAACGCCAACTGTCGTAATCAATTCTTTCAACCGGGAATATGATCCGCTTCTGGTAAAGAAACTTCTTATAAGTGCAGGATGCACTGTCCTTGCCCACAGCCTTTTCATTGCACTTTCCTATATCCTTATTCACGATAAGGCTCAGGCAAAACGTGCAGTACTCCGCTACGGCGTTATTTTCTCAAACTGCGGATACATGGCACTTCCACTGCAGAATGCAATACTTGGAACCGAAGGCGTATTTCTTGGAACTGCATACATCGGAGTTTTCAATCTTTTAACATGGACTTTCGGTCTTGTTCTTATGAGCGGGTCATTTAAAGAAATCAGTGTAAAAAAGATTTTCATAAATCCTGGTATTATTGGAATTGCAGTTGGACTTATTATTTTTCTGACACCATTAAAGCTGCCGGTCATTCTTGCATCTCCAGTGCAGCACCTTGCAAATCTGAACACACCTCTTCCGATGTTCATAATCGGATATTACCTGGCCCAGATTACTTCCTTTGCCGTTCTGAAAGACGCAAAACTTCTGCTTGGGATTTTCATGCGTCTTGTTATCTGTCCCCTGATAATTCTCGGGGCAATGCTTCTTCTTGGCATAAGAGATAATATTCTTCCTGCAATGGTAATTGCAGCCAGTGCACCGGCAGCGGCCAACACAACCATGTTTGCCGCAAAATACGAAAAGGATACTCAGACCTCCGTTACAATGATTGCCATGAGTACCCTTTTCTCTATTCTTACAATGCCATTCCTTGTTACACTGGCAATGTCTTTAATGAAATAAATTTTACTGTGGAATAAGACGGGAAATTGTCAGATCTTTCTGTCTCCAGTTCTTGTCCACCTTTACCTGAAGGTCCAGTTCAACTTTATAAGGATAAATCATATTCAGTGCCTTTAATGAGGCTGCTCTGATTTCCTTGATTTTCGAAGCGCCTTTACCGATTACGATTCCTTTCTGACTTTCGCGTTCAACACAAAGAAATGCGCGCACCCATAGTTTTTTTCCTTCGTTACGGAATTCCAGGTCTGCAATGTTTACATAAACTGCATGAGGAATTTCCTGTTCAAGACGATTGATTGCTTCTCCGCGGATTGCTTCAGAAATGCGGAACTTCATATCCTGATCTGTATAAAAATCTTCTGTATACATTGCAGGTGCAACAGGCGAAATATCATAAAGAGCCTTCAGAACTTCATTGATTCCGCTATCTTTTTTTGCTGACATTTCAAGAATGCGTTCATCTGGAATTTCTGTCAAAACCGATTTAACAAAAGCTTTTACCTTTGCAGGATTCGCTCCAGCAAGATCAGTTTTGTTAATGGCAACAATCATGCGCTTCTGATAATTTTTAATCAGCTCAGCTGTAATCTTTTCTTCATTTCCCGGTTCACGGCTTGAATCCACAACATAAAGAACACAATCGGAACCTTCAAGAGTTGTTTCAGTAACACCACGGAGCTTTAAATTAAGTTTCTTTTCTGAATCGTGATAACCCGGAGTATCTACAAAGACAAGCTGACCGTAAGAAGTATTAACAATACCGCGGATTGCATTTCGGGTTGTCTGTGGCATTGGCGAAACAATACTTACCGCTTCCTGACAGGCAGTATTCAAAAAAGTAGATTTTCCTGCCGAAGGACGGCCAATAATGGCAACAAGGGCAGTTTTCAAAATATCCGGATTCGGATTTGATTCAACAGTTGATTTAATTTCTGACATAAAAACAGTATACAATTTCTTCTATAAAGAATAAACTTCTACACATGAACAAAGCAGAAATCAAAGACGCAGAATTAGTTGAACACTTAAGTAAACTTGAAAAAGACGGAATGACAGTTTTCGTTATGGCAGAAGGTCAGTTCCGCGGCGCATTTTACAATGGTACAGAAATGGTAAACCAGATGCGCGCAAACCAGAATCTTGGAATTCTGGAAACTTATATTCTTGGACAGGCCCTTTTATGTGCCGCCCTTTTCATTCCATTAATGAAATCAAATCAGAAAGAACACTGGACTTTCACTTACCAGACAGACGGTATCTGTAAAGGATTTGTGGTAGAAGCTGACTCTTTGGGGTACGTCCGCGGACACCTTATGCAGGATCACATTCCTTTGGAAAAACCTCTTGAAAGCTGGGATCTGGCACCGTTCTTCGGAAACGGTGGAACCATGACCATGTCAAAACTTATTGAAGGCATGAAAGAACCTCAGACAAGTTCCGTAGAAATCCAGTTCAAAAATATCGCTATGGACCTGGCTTATTACTTTGACCAGAGCGACCAGGTTCACAGTGCATTCAAAACCGGAATCCAGTTTGACAAGCTTGGCCGCGTAACTGGAGCCGGCGGTATGTACGTTCAGGTTATGCCACAGGCGGGAGGTTACAGCAAAGTAAGCGCACAGACAGCTTTCAGCGGAAAAGAAGATGCAGAAGAAATCCGCGAAGAGCTTATTTATAAAGTTGAAATGGCATTGAACGCACTTCCAAACCCGGGACAGTGGTTCAGCGAACATGGAAACCGCGAAGATATCGTTTACGGGCTTTTCCGTGAATTCAAGCCCGCAGCAGTTCTTGACCGCGCAGTTATTTTTGACTGTCCTTGTTCTGCCCAGAACTTTGCCCTGCGCATTAAAAACCTTGGAAAGGCAGAACTGGATGATATTCTCGCAACTGAAAAGTTTCCTCTTGAAGTTATCTGTCAGAACTGCGGAAGCGTTTATTACATAACAAAAGAAATGCTGACAAAATAAAAACTGATTTGTGGAGCTTTGCCACAAGGCGCACAAAACGCACAAAGCACCGCCGGAAGAATAATAGAGGAGATAATATGGATAACGAAAAAATTGAAACACTTCAAAAGTTTTATGATGACTCTGACAATATTGTTTTCTTTGGGGGTGCCGGCGTTTCTACCGAAAGTGGTATTCCGGACTTCAGAAGTGTGGACGGACTTTACAACCAGAAATGGAACTACCCGCCTGAAACCATTTTGAGCCGCTCTTTTTTTGACAGCAACAAAAAAGAATTTTTCCGCTTCTACCGTGAAAAGCTTATTATCCCGGGAATCAAACCGAATAAGGCTCATAATGTTCTGGCACAAATGGAAGAAGCGGGAAAACTTAAAGCTGTCATAACACAAAATATTGACGGTCTTCACCAGATGGCCGGAAGCCGCTGTGTTTATGAACTTCACGGAAGTACATTACGAAACTACTGCATGGACTGCTGCAAAGCTTTCGACATAGATTACATGAACAACAAAAAAGAAGATTATCCTGTGTGCGATAAATGCGGCGGCATCGTAAAACCGGACGTTGTTCTTTACGAAGAAAGCCTGAATGAAGGCTGCATAAACGGAGCTGTGGAAGCAATCTCAAAAGCCCACATGCTTATAATCGGCGGAACATCCCTTACAGTGTACCCAGCTTCAGGCCTTATCCGTTATTTCCGCGGAAAATATCTTGTACTCATAAATAAAAGTGAAACTCAAGCCGACCAGTATGCAACCCTTGTAATCCACGATTCAATCGGCGAAACATTAAGCCGCTTAAAAATCTGATTTTTTTTCGAAAGTCAGAAATCGCCCGTTTATGGGATGTTTAAAAGTTATCTTTTCTGCATGAAGCATAAGCCGCTGTCCTTCCATACAGTGGTCGTATAAAGAATCGCCGATAATAGGAAGTCCGAATCCGTGAGAATCTGCAGAAGCAAGGCGCAGCTGATGAGTCCGCCCTGTTTCTGGGAAAAATCTTACTTTTGTGGATTTTATTTTCTGCCCGTCAGGAGCCGTGTACCAGACAAGCCCTTCATTCTGCCATCGGGTTATACCTTCTTTCCCATAAACTTCATCGTAAATCTGGTGCGGCCGGTTTTCAGGATCCAGGCGGAATTTCAGTTTCATCACTCCCGACTTTTCTCCACGCTTTGGAGCACTTAACCCTTCTGCCTGCTTTTCAAGAACGCCTTCCAGAAGTGCAACATATTCTTTATGAACCGAACCTTCTTCAAACTGGGATGAAAGATTTCTGTGGGCTTCTT
The DNA here is from genome assembly GCA_018385395.1 of Treponema sp. Lineage (GTDB taxonomy): Bacteria > Spirochaetota > Spirochaetia > Treponematales > Treponemataceae > Treponema_D. The sequence continues at coordinate 11,143 of JAHBAD010000154.1, read as the reverse complement.
CGGTAAAGGCAAGAACAAGAATACCTGAAGTTTCCATATCAAGGCGGTGAACCGAAGGCTGGTCAATACGGCACATATTGCCATACAAAGTTTTCACCCGGTTCACAACACAATCCTGTTTGTCTTCGCCGCGGCCCGGAACCGAAAGAAGCCCCGACGGTTTATTCACAACCACAATGTGTTTGTCCCAGTACAGAACTTCAAGTCCAAGCATTTTCGGAAGAAGAAATCCGCAGCGTTCATCGCAAGGCGGAACAAGGCGTGGCATTGAGGGGGGAAGTCTCCCCCCTGGGTTCAGCCCGCTTTTCGCAGGGCTCAAATTGCGGTCTTCACCACACCCCTCTCGCCGGGGCTCCGCCCCAAGCCCCTCATAAAACACCTGTGCAAGACTAAAGGGCTTTAAATTATGTTCAAATGCGTAATGGAAAAGCTTAGGCTCACAGCAGTCACCTGTCCCGGTGGGTAATGCACAATTCATAATTAATAATTCACAATTATTAATTGTCCGAAACTTATACAGTTTTCTCACATTTTCAAGAGATTCATCACACAAATCTTTTCTACGTTTTTTTATTTCATTAACAGAAAAGCTATCATCAGAGACAATACATTCACCGCTCTGATAATTATTCTGCATTGTGAATTGTGAATTATTAATTATCTCAGTCAGTCTGTGAATTTCCTCATCATTTTTTTTAAGGGCTTTATCAACCTCTTCTGCATTTACAATGGACGGCACTACAATGAAACGGATTCCATTTTCTTCCCATCCATATTCTCTACCAGGAAAATCAGAAGATTTACTCTTTTCAATATTGTGAATTGTGAATTGTGAATTGTGAATTATCTTCCGGCTTATACCAGAGTTTGCGCAAAGGACTACACGATTCCCGCTTTCATCTGTACAGACAAGGCAGCCGATCATAACGCCCTGACCTGCCCTTTCCATAGAAAGCCGTGTCACCTGTTCAAGCTTTAAAAAACCTTCATCAAGGCGTCGCTTAAGTACGAGACAATAGTGATACGCAGTTTCAGTTGGAAATGGTGAATACATAAAAAAAATAGGGATTGCCCCAAAAGTTATGCAAACTTACTGGACAATCCCTTTCCGTTTATTTCAGGTTACGAACTTCTACGTTTCCGTCTTCTTTTGCAATGAAAGCAATCGGATTACGACCTGCAAAAAGTCCGTTTTCAACAACGCCGACAATCTGATTTATTTTTACTTCCATTGAAGCAATATCTTCAATTGGCTTTTCCCACTGGCAGTCCAGAATCTGGTTTCCGTTGTCAGTTACAACAGGACCTGCCTTTCTAACGCCTTCGCGGAGGTAACATTTTGCTCCAAGGGCTTCCAGCTGGTTTACAACAGCCTGGCGTGCATCCGGAATAATTTCTACAGGAACTTTGAAACCTGTTCCGATATGTGGAACAACTTTTGACTGGTCTGCAACAATTACCAAAACCTTTGAATTATATTCAACTATCTTTTCACGAACATGTGCTGCACCGCCACCTTTAATCAGATTGCAGTCAGGATCAATTTCATCAGCACCGTCAATTGCCACATCAAGAACACCACCAATTCTTCTGTCATTCATAGAATAAACAGGAATGTCCAGATCCTGACAGCGGTTTTCTGTCTGGAAACTTGTAACAACGGCTTTAATATTCTTAAGGTTTCCGTTCTGAATGTGATAAGCAACACGGTCTACTGCAGGCATTGCTGTAGAACCGGTTCCAAGTCCTACTTTCATTCCGCTTTTAAGAATTCCTTTTTCAACAAGTGTGTCTACTGCAGTCTGAGCTGCAAGCACTTTCTGTTCATTCTGACTTAACATTTTCGTAGTCTTCTCCTGTAAAGATTTTAAACTGCATATATCCCTGATACTGAAGCATTTTCAAACCGTTACAGGTTTTGCATCCGGCTTGAGCTGCACGTTTCATTACAGGAGTTACAGCAGGTGTATAGATAATATCATATACGATTTCATTTCCTTTGAAATTATAAAAATGAATAGGATCAGTTTCCGGTCTTGAAATTCCATCCGAATTCATTCCAACTGAAGTTGTCTGAATAATAAGTCCCGAATAAGAATTCAGTTTATCAATACACTGCGGAGAAAGATCCGAATATTCAAACCCATATTTTTCAGCAAGGGCTTTCGCACTTGAAAGTGTACGGTTGAAAACACATGCCTTTCCGCCCATCTGCTTAATTACATAAGCAACAGCTTTTGCAGCTCCACCAGCCCCGATAATAGCAACCTTTCGTTTCTTAAGCTTATTTGTTTCAAGGAACTCTTCAAGAGACCGCTGGAAACCGTAGGCATCAGTATTGAACCCTGACCATGAATTATTTTTCTTGATAATTGTATTTACAGCCCCAATTGTTTTTGCTTCAGGTGAAATATCAGAAAGATAAAACATAATATCTTCTTTGTGTGGAACAGTAACTGAAAGCCCCTGAATGCCAACCTGATTACAGAAAGTCAAAGCTTCAGGAACATTGGGTGCACGAACCGGAACATACACTGCATTCATATTGTGCCCGATATATCCCTGATTATGAATTTCAGGACTTGAAGTTTTAAGAAGTGGCCATCCGATTATTCCAAAAGCCTTTGTTTCTTCATCAATTGAACGGAAGCGGTAAAGATCATTTATTATATTCGGTGTAATATGTCCGATTCCACCAACATTTCCCATTGTTTCTTCTGGCGAAACAAATGTAAGAAAAGAATTTGATTTTGCTGCAAGAATACGTGAAGGAAGCCCAAGATCTCCCATTGCTATGAAAATGTGATCCTGACTCATTTCTGCGCCTTCCTTGAAGATGTTTGTAACATCGTTCAGAGACTGAGGCATAAATGCAATCTTTGGAATTTCAAAACCAGTCTTCATCATAGAACGGGCTTTTTCCTGAAGATTTGTTACAGATCCTTTCATATTATGAAAGCTTCTTATAATGCGGATTCCAAAAGCCTGTGCGGCATCCTGAATTCCTGAAACATGGAAATCATCTTCAAAATCCACATAGGCAAAGTTTTTGGTTTTATCCTGATTTGCAAAAGCAAGAGCACTTCCAAAAAGCGTAGTGCGCGAGAATTCACCGCCAACGAATTTACCGCCGTCAACGTCGCGGCGAATTGTAAGAATTACAGGCTGTGAAACCATACCTGGAAAACGACGTACGTAAAGCTGCTCATCTTCATCAAGGCAATCAACACGAAGTTCAACCAGGTCAATTTTCTTTTCGTATTTCTTTGCCAGTTCAGCATTTTCTGCCAGGGTTCGTCCTGTCAGAGTCATACAAATTAACGGTTTTGACATTTAACGAACAGTCTCCCTTCCCGCAACTTTGTCGCCAGCGTAAAGAACCAGTGTTGTTCCCGAAGGAACAATGTAAGGAATAGTTACAGATCCCCCAGTATGATTAAAGCTGATGATTGTGTATGCATCACCTTCTTCAGGCACTGCGTCAAATCTCATTGAAACAGCATATGGATAAAGGTTCAAATTCTGAGAGAATATTCCATATACGTTTCCATCTGTATTTGATTCAGGCATAGCCATATCAACATTAATGTGAGTATAGTTTGGAACGAATTCCGGAATTTCTGCACCTTCCTCAAGACCTTCAATTGATTGAGAAACAACAGTTCCAGGTATTTCTCCGTCAACAGCTTTGTGCGAAGTAAAGTCGAAAATCAATTTGCTTCTTGTAATTGTCTGAAGCATATCGTTGATACTGTGTCCAACAAGAACAGGCGGTCTTGTATTTTCGTATTGAGGACCACGACTTACTACCAGATTTACAGAAACTGGATCTGTAATATTTGTCCCCTCTGGTGGATCCTGTTCAAGAATTGTTCCTGCATCCGATGTATCAGGTTTATAAACGATATCCCCAACAAGAATAAGAGGACGTGTTGAACCGGCAAAGAGAGTCTGAAGATTCAGTCTCATTTCATCCAGTTTCTGTCCAACATAATTTCCAACACGATCTACAACCACGCCTCGGCTTACAACCAGAGAAACGCGGCTATACCCTTTCACAATTGCACCGGCTTTTGGTGACTGGTCAAGAATTCTCCCTTCATCTCCTGGTGTTTCAGAATAACGGAGACTGATTTTTGGATAAAGTTCCTTTACCTGCATTTCAAGAAGTCCGTTTTCAAGAGTTTTTCCAATAACATCCGGAACCATTACTTTTTCAGGACCTTTCACAACTGCTGCAAAAACAACAAGTGCAAGAAGTGCTACAACACAAACTGTAACAAAAAGGGTTCCAAGCATGAGCCCCAGATTGTCATGAATTCTGTCATACATTCCTTTAAAACTAGCGAAACGGATTGTAAACTTTTTCTTTTCGTCAGACATATATTTCCTCTTTATTAATTCCAGATTAATTATAACTGCTTGCCTATAAAGTCCCGGCTGCCATTCATAAAATCTTTATATCCCATAGCTTTCTTGCCCTGCTTCTGTAAAACAGTAACACAAAGCTGACCTTTACCACATTTAATAAAAATACCTTCAGGTTTTGAAAATCTTATTACTTTGCCGGCCGGAAGCAAGGCTGAATGTTCATCATCTTCTTTTGCAACGGCTTCAATTATCTTAAGGCTTTCATTTCCGTCCATGCACCAGATTCCAGGATCCGGTGTGTAGGCTCTGAGCCTGGCATCAATTTCCAGAGCTGATTTATTCCAGTCAATCTGACCGTCAGATTTTGTAATAATTCCTGTATAAGATGCGACACCTTCCTGAGGCTTTCCTTCCGGAAGACTTCCATTTTTTGAAGCTTCTTTCAAAAGCCCCGAAATAAGTTCTGCCCCGATTTCTGCAGCTTTCATAAGAAGATTCCCGCTTGTTTCAGTTCCATCAAGAGAAAGAATTTTCTGGGAAAGAATATTTCCTTCATCCATTTTAAGAGCAAGGCTCTGAACAGTAACTGCAGTTTTTTCATCACGGTTCAGAATTGCTGCCGGAATGGGTGTACAGCCACGATATTTTGGTAAAAGTGACGGATGCAGATTTATTCCGCCCATTTTGAACATGGCAAGAAATTTCGGTCCGAAAATGTGACCGTATGCAAAGCTTACAAGAAGATCACATCCTAAAGGTTCCACTGCTTCACGGCAGGCACCGTCCAGGTGTTCCGGAGTGAAAACCGGAATATTGTTTTCTCTTGCAACAACTTCAACAGGGGTTGGAATCAGATCCTTGTGACGTCCCTGTGTTGCAGGAGGATTGGTAAGAACGCCTCCAACTTCAAAGCCGCACTGAACCTGGTTTTCAAGGAGAATCTTTAATGTTTTAGCGGCAGCTTCAGGACTGCCTGCATATAAAATCTTCATTATTTTCCTTTTGCAGCAAGTTTAGCCGCAATTTTTGCAGCCTTGCGTTCTTTTTCTGCAGCTTTCTGTGCTGCACGTTCTGCACGTTTTTTCATCTGTTCTTCAGTTTTCTTGGCAAAGTCAGGATCACCGCGGTCAATAAAAACAACTCCTTCCAGGTGATCATATTCATGCTGAATAATGCGGGCAAGAAGACCATCTGCTTCAACAGTAAATGGTTTACCGTTTTCATTCAGAGCCTGACAGGTTACACGAACAGGACGTCTGATTGTTTCATAAATTTTTGGAAGACTTAAACAACCTTCATCATAATCCCCAAGTTCTTCAGAAGTAGCGATAATCTGAGGATTAATAAAAACACGGCGGACTTTATCATCTGCCGTTAAAACAAACATGCGGAGCGGAAGCCCGATCTGTGGAGCGGCAAGCCCTACACCGTCAGCAGCATCCATTGTTTCAAACATGTCTTCGCAAAGTTTTCTGATTTCGTCTGTAACTTCAGGAACAGGCTGAGCTTTCTGTCTTAAAATATCTTCGCCAAGTTTAACAATAGGTAAAATCATTCTGAATCTCCAATAATTTATTTAATTCGGATACGTGCTGCGGCGGCATGTCCGGCAAGGCCTTCGGCATCGCCAAGATAACCTGCAGCAACGGCGCTTTTTGTCATTCCTGAACTTCCGTCAATTGTGCGGAGAGTTGTAACAGTCTTAAGGAACATACGAACAGAAAGTCCGCCAGTGAAACGTGCACTTCCGCTTGTAGGAAGAGTATGATTCAGACCGGCTGAATAATCTCCGAATACTTCTGCTGAACTGTGACCGATAAAAAGTGAACCATAATTGCGGACCGCTTTTGCAATCTTGTCGCGCACTTTACCTTCTTCCATTGCAAGTTCCAGGTGTTCTGGTGCCTTTCTGTTTGCACATTCAACTGCCTGATCCAGATTATCTACTATGATGATTTTTCCGTAATTGTCTACGCTCTGACGGGCAGTTTCTTTTGTTGTCAAAGTTTCAAGCTGCTTTTCAATTTCTGCAGAAACTTTATTTGCAAGTTTTTCACTTGGAGTAACAAGAACAGGCTGGGCAACAACATCGTGTTCTGCCTGAGCAAGCATATCTGCTGCAACCCAGGCCGGATTTGCAGATTCATCAGCAATAATAAGAACTTCAGTAGGACCTGCAATCATATCGATTCCGACAGTTCCGTAAACTTCTTTTTTTGCAGATGCAACGAACTTGTTTCCAGGACCTACGATTACATCAACTTTAGGAATTGTTTCTGTTCCATAAGCCATGGCACCAATTGCCTGGCTGCCGCCTGCAGCATACACATGATCAACTCCGCAAATATATGCGGCAGCCATAATACCTTCGTCTGCATAAGGTTTTCCGCCAATGAAAGCTTTTCCTGGAGCACCTGTTCCGCGCTTGTCTGCTTCCATTCTGTCATCTGGGTGAACTCGCGGAGGTGTACACATAATGATTTCATCAACGCCTGCTGCCTTTGCAGGTGTAACTGCCATAACTACAGTTGAAACCAGAGGGAAACGACCGGCCGGAACATAACATCCCGCCTTTTCAACAGGAATTGTCTTCTGACCTGTAAATACACCAGGTTCCAGTTCAATTTCAAAATCTTTAAAAGATTTTCTCTGTTCTTTTGCAAAACGCAGAGCCATATCATGTGAATACATAATGGCGTTATAAACATCAGGATTTTTTGCATGCAGTTTTTCTGCTGCAGCCTTCAGTTCTTCCTGGGGGATTTCAAAAGTTGCAGGAGCGGAAACATCAAATTTTGTTCCATAAACGCGAAGAGCTGCGTCTCCTTTTTTCTGCACTTCTTCAAGTACAGACTTAACTACTTCGTTTGAATCGCCGAAAGCACGACCTTTAAAAAAATCTGCTTCGACTTCTGTGTAGTTTTGTATTTTTATCATATTTTTATATACCTCGATATTTTCTGTTTTTAGGAAATATACAGATTTTTTTTAATTCACAATTCATAATTCACAATAAATTATTTTTTTGCAAATATTATGCATTGTGAATTGTGCATTCTGAATTATTTTTTATGTCTCTTGTCCAGTTCATCATAAACGTCTTTCCAGGTTACGCCTTCTTTATATAAAAGAACGTTTACAAAATACATAAGGTCTGCGGCTTCCCAGATTACTTCATCTTTTCCTTCTGCTTCACAGAGCTCTTCAGCTTCTTCTTCAACTTTTTCGCGGACACGCTTGTCGTTAAGAGTTGCTGTGTAGCTGCCAGGTTTTGGGTTTGCAAAGCGGTCAGCAATGATGTCGTAAAGGCGTCCCATGCTTGAAGCTTCCATTGGATCGCTTCCAAAACATGTAAAGCTTCCAGTATGGCATGCAGGTCCCTTTGGTTTTACAGTTGCAAGAACTGTATCGCGGTCGCAGTCAGCACGGAGTTTCACAACTTCCAGGAAGTTTCCGCTTGTTTCACCTTTTGTCCAAAGCTTCTTATGTGAGCGGCTGTAGAAAGTCAGTTTTCCTGTTTCAAAAGTTTTTGCAAAAGCTTCTGCATTTGCGTAGCCTTCCATAAGAACCTGGCCGTTTACGCTCTGAGCAATTACAGGAATAAGAGGCACTTTGTTAAAGTCCAGACAGGCAATAAATGAATCTTTAAGGCTCACCTTTCCTGTGTAGAGTGCCATTCCAAGCTGAACGTCACAGTAGATTTTTTCAAGTTCTGAAATTTCTTCTACGCTTGAAATTCCGCCTGCTGCAACAACGCGGCAACTTACGGCTTCACGAAGGGCTTTTACATAATCCATATTTGTTCCCTGCATGCAGCCTTCTTTTTCTACACAAGTGAAAAGCATTTCAGAACAGTATTTTTCTGCCTGCTTTGCACCTTCTACCAGCGGAATTTCAAGACTTTCAGTCCATCCTTTTACGGCAATTTTTCCGTTGATGGCATCAACACTGATGATTACACGGTCTTTACCAATGGCAGAAACCAGTTCATCAAGAAATTCTTCGTTCATTACTGATTCACCAGGCTTTGGATTTGTTTTCCATGCCATGGAACCGATGATAACTTTTTCAGCTCCCAGGGAAATAAGTTCCTTTGCACGTTTTACGGTTTTAATGCCGCCTCCTGTACGAACATTTCCATGATGGAGAAGTGATTTTAAAAGCGGAGTATTAACAGTGTTACCTTTTTCATCAAGGTTTCCAAGTGCTGCGTCAAGATCGATTACAGCAACTTCACCGTATTTATTGAATTCTGAAATAAGATTGTCAGCGTCATCACGCTGAAGTACCAGTTCTTTGCCGTTTTTAAGCTGAACGACATGTCCGTTTTTCAAATCAATTGAAGCAATTACCATAATGTTTCATTTTATCAGAAACAGGCTATAGTTTCAAATAAAGCAAATCTTTACTATATAAGGATTTTTGATATAATTGATATTATATGGATTTAGATAAAAAAGAGTCAGGTGCAGGTGCCAAGAAAAGCAGCAGCTTTCTCCAGAATATTCTGGATGTCCTTTTCAATTCCCATTCTCCTGAAGCCGAAAAAAGACGCAAACTTAAGGCAATAGCCAAAGATTTATCAAAAACAAAGTTTCATTCATTCTATAAAGTTCAGACCGGCGAAATGATGCCTACTTTTCCGAAGCTGTTCTATGATGTATATAAACTTATTTTTTCTGCCCAGAATTTTCTGCGTGGAATACCCAACAAAAATGCAGTTAAGTCAAAAATCATAAATTACTTTTTATCAGAAAACCAGCTGAACCTTCTTGACCATCTTAATGAACAAAAAATCCAGGAAATGTCACACAAGCTTCCTCTTTCAAAAATCAAAGCACAGATTGAATCGGATATGGATGCATTCATTGCCGAATTTGATTCAGAACGCGCTACAAAAATCGAAAACTGTTACAGAGCTTATATGGCTTTCAACGATTTTGTTTCTTTCGATTTTTATTTTATGCTGAGAAAATTCTCTTCTTCACTCCAGGAAGGAAATTTTTCATCAGTTCCCGTTTTTGACAAAATCAATGCTGAATATGTAGTTGATGAACTTCAAGATTTAATGACAATCATTTACTCAATTCCAGATGGGATTGCATGGGATGATTTCTTTGAAATGCTGAAAGAAATGAAAGGCGGAGAACTTATTTCTGCCGGAACCTGGCGAAAAATACTTCAGCGAATGAAGTCTATCCAGGCGTCACATGCATTTGAATACATTGCACGTCTCATTCTTCAGAAACCTGATTACATGCCTACAGTGGCAACACACAATGAAACAATTCTTGATGTTTACATTGATAAAATCCATGAAGAAGTAAACACCACAATTTCAAAAATCGAAAGTGAGCAGAAGGCTTCAAAAGAAAATGATTTCTGTATGAAGATTTTTGGAAAGACTACAATCGACCAGCTGAGTCATTACGTAAACGCTTTCAATGGCACATTGGAAAAGAAAGAACTGAACACTTTCGAATATTGTGATGGTGTAAATTACCTGAAAGAATTTATCATCAACTTTGTCAAAACTGATGTCCGCGAATACACCGACATTGTAGTTATCCGCGGGCAATGGGATGCTACTCTTTCCGCTCCAATTTCAAACGGATATCAGGAACTTCTTCAGATTTCTGATCAGATTACTGAATTCGACAAATCGCTTTCGGAAGAAGGTGCTATCGGTATGAAGATAAAAACTCTGCTTCCAAAAATCGCACACGATCCTGGAGCCGAAAATATCATCAATCGTCTTGTAAACGATGCAAATGACACTGCAAAAGGCTTCCTTATCACAAGTACACAGGATCTTATTGCAATCGGAAAACTCCTTAAGCAGGTTATTGAAGATGAACAGAAACCAAAACATGTTCTTATTCAGAACTGGAAAGAACTTGAACACTTCAGTGACAAGCCTCTTTTAAAATTCGGCGTTGAAATTTACAAGAAGATTTACATGTTTGTACAGCTGATGCAGTCTGCACTTTCTGAAGCAAGCTAAAAAATAAATCGAATTATTTTTTTATTATTTAAGAACGGCGTCTACAAGTTTTTTGAAATCTTTATCCAGAGCTTTTCGCGGAATTGAAAGATTTTCGGAAATTGAAAAGACGCCGTTTTTTTCTACAATTGTATTTTCGGCATCTTCATCACTAATTAAATCTGAAACATTGTTATTATTTGCGCCAAATTCTGCCATAGAGAAGAACCTCTTGTCTTCTTCTACAGGAATCAATTCTTCATCATCACCAAATTCCGGATCAGAAAGATCAAAGGAAACTGAAGCTTCTAATTCTGAATCCTGAGAAAAATGAATGTCTTTTATATAACTTTCACCAAAGTGAAGTTCTTCTGCGAATAAATTTTCGACTGTTGCAAATTCTTCTTCTGTAGAAAAGGCGGAATTATTGTCGTTGAAGAATTCATCATGAACTGTTGAAACTTCCAGATCCTTAATTTCGTCAAAATTTAATTCCTCTACCTCGGAAAGTTCTTCCACGCTATCTAAAGGTTCAACAGCCTCGGCTTCGCCAAGGTCTTCTGCATCTTCAAGTGGCTCTACCTCGCCAAGTTCTGTAACTTCTTCGGAATCATCAAAAGTCTCTGCGTCTTCGAATTCCTCTACCTCGGAAAGTTCTTCCATGCTGTCTAAAGGTTCAACAGCCTCGGCTTCGCCTAAGTCCTCAAGTTCTTCATCATCACCAAGTTCTTCTACTTCGTCTAAAGCCTCTGCGTCTTCAAGTGACTCCACTTCCTCAAGAGACTCTGC
>JAHBAD010000136.1 GCA_018385395.1 Treponema sp. | reverse complement strand
GGTTATTTCCTGCCGATAATAAATATGGTAAACTGTTTCTGTATTTAAAACAGACAGGACCTAAGGAGTTAATTTTGAAAAAGTCTGAATTCAATACCTTTTTAGCAAAAGTTCCTAAAGCAGAACTTCATATTCATATTGAAGCAGTGATTACTCTGGATTCTGTAAAAAAACTTTATCTTAAACGATTCGGCAAAGAAATGACCGAAGACGAACAGATTTCTCTTTTTACATATAACGATTTGAACGGATTTATCCAGGCCTTCCTTAAGGTTCAGGATCTTTTCACATCTGTAGAAGACTTCCGCCTGGTTTTTGATGACCTTGGAAATTATCTTAAAGATAACGGCATTACATATTGTGAAGCATTCTTTGCACCTACAGCTTTTCTAAAAAAAGGATTCAAATACGATGAAATGGTAAAAGTTTTCCATGAAAAAATCGTAGAAATTAAAGAGAAATATAATATCACAATAAAACTGATGGAAGATGTTTCCCGTACATTTGGCTGTGAAAATGCAATCAATAATTATAATCTTCAGAAACAGTTCCCTTGTGAAGACATTATTGGAATCGGGCTTGGCGGGGCAGAAAGCAAAGGTCCTGCTGCCGAATATGCACCTGTTTACGAAATGGCTCTTAAAGATGGAAAACATGCAGTAATTCATGCAGGTGAAGATGTTGGACCTGAATCAATCTGGGACGCAATCAATCTCTGTCATGCAGAAAGAATCGGTCACGGCCTTACAGCAATGCAGGACGAAAAGCTTATGGATACTCTTGCAGAAACAAAACTGCCTGTAGAAATCTGTATCACATCAAATACATTTACAAAGAAAATTGTAACAGAAGCAAAAGATCATCCTGTAAAAAAATACTTTGATAAAGGTATTGTTGTTACAATCAATACAGATGACCCTGTATTCTTTAAAACAACAATGCTTGAAGAACTGTGGCTTTGTCACAATCAGCTTGGTTTCTCTATGGACGAAATCAAACAGCTTATCAAATACAGTTTTACAGCTTCATTTCTTTCTGAAGATGAAAAGAAAGCCTGGTGTGAAAAAGTTGATGCAGCATTTGCTTCGTAGAAATGACAGAAATCGAAAAATATTACAATAAATTTAACGAAGAACACAGACTAACTACCCGTCACGGACAGGTGGAGTTTGAAACATCCTTAAAATATATTCACGACTTTTTACCAAAAGGAAAGACTCCGTCTGAAACAAAAATCCTGGACCTGGGAGCAGGCACAGGACGATATTCTGTTCAGCTCTGTTCTGAAGGTTATGATGTAACGGCAGTAGAACTTGTAAAAAGAAACCTTGAAGTTTTACGTTCAAAGCATACTGCCGTAAAGACCTGGAGCGGAGATGCCCGTAATATTTCTTTTCTTGATGATGACACTTTTGATCTGACAATCATGTTCGGCCCTTGTTACCATCTGATTGGCGATGATGAAAAGCTTAAAGCTATAAGCGAAGCAAAACGTGTTACAAAAAAAGACGGAATCATAATGATTGCATACACCATGAATGAATATTCTGTTCTGACTTTCTGTATGGCTGAAGGCCGGCTTCCTTCAGTTTTAGAAAAAGATGGGCTTTCTGAGGATTTTCATATTCAGGCTGACCAGAATGAACTTTATGATTACGTCAGAATAGAAGATATTACCCGCCTTGACCGGAAGGCAGGACTTGAACGCATAAAGATTTTTTCCCCTGACGGACCTTCAGATTATATGCGTCGTGAACTTAATGCCATGGATGAAGCAACCTTTGCCTTGTTCAAAAAATATGTTCTTTCCGTTTCAGACAGACAGGATTTAATCGGGGCGGGGAGTCACGTGGTAGATGTTGTCATAAACAGGAAATAAGTCTAATTTCCTGTTTACAGACTAGAGCATTGTTCCGCGGAATGTGTTGCCGTTTAAGGAATCGATTTTTACTGTTACGAAAGAACCAATAAATTTTTTATCTGCTTTAAATGCAACCCGTTCATCCTGCTGAGTTTTTCCAAGAAGTTCGTCTTCGCTGTCGCGGCTTACGCTTTCACACAAAACTTTCACAGTGTTTCCCACGCGCTTTTTCATTTGTTCTGTAGTGATTTCAAGCTGCAGGTCAATAACTCTCTGAAGTCTTTCTTTTTTTACTTCTACAGGAATCTGGTTTTCGTAAGTTGCGGCAGGTGTTCCTTCGCGGAGATTATAGTAGTACATGAAGGCATTTTCATATTTGATTGTCTTCATAAGACTCAATGTGTCTTCTACATCCTGTTCTGTTTCTCCAGGGAAGCCCATCATAAGGTCTGTTGTAAGTGATACGTCCGGAATTGCTTTTCTGATTTTTTCAACCAGGGCGATATAGTCTTCACGGGTGTAGCGGCGGTTCATTTCTTTGAGGACTTTTGTAGAGCCGTGCTGAACCGGCAGATGAATGTGATGGCAGAGAACCTCTTCTTCGGAAATCACTTTGATAACTTCGTCAGAAAGATCTTTCGGATGAGAAGACATGAATCGTACCCAGCCGATTGAAGATTTTGTTTCTTTGATTCTGTCTGCAATTTTTTTAAGAAGAGATGCAAAGTTGTCTCCGTCAGAATTGTATGAGTTTACGTTCTGTCCAAGTAAAGTGATTTCGCGTACTCCGTAACCTGAAAGAATATCAATTTCCTTTAATATTTCCTCTACAGGGCGTGAAAGTTCGCGGCCGCGTACATAGGGAACGATACAGTAAGTACAGAAGTTGTTGCATCCGTGCATAATCGGAATAAAGGCTGTAAATGCTCCAGGTTCATAGGAAAGTGGGGCAAACTGATATTTTTCAGAATCATCTGGCTGGTCAGTGGTTTCTCCGTTTTCTACGGCTTCAATGATTTCTCCGAAATGTTTTTTTGCATAAGTTCCTACAACGTAGTCTATGCAAGGATAGTCTTTTTTTAATGTGTCCAGAAGGCGTTCTGCCATACAGCCTGTAACAATAAGGGTTAAAGGTTTAGGACCGTTTTTTACGTAATCTGCAGCTTTTTCAAGGGTACGGGCTTTTGCTCCGCCCTGGCATTGGCGCACTGCTTTTAGACCGGAAAACCAGCCAAGACGACCAAAAATTCTGTTTTCTGCTGTCTGGCGTACAGAACATGTGTTTATGATAACGATATCAGCAATTTGAGGATCATCGGCCTTTGTCCAACCGCGGGCAATAAAAATTTGTTCGATAGAAGCTGATTCAGCAATATTCATCTGACAGCCGTAAGTTTCAAAAAAGTAAGTCATAATTTTATCCGTATTTGTTTATTTGTTTTTTTCGATTGGGTCCAGTTCTGAAAGATAGAATAGAACCTGATTGATATTTTTGCGGGTCTGGCGGAGGTCGTCTTTGAACCGCATATTGTTATGACCTTTCAGAGTATTGAAATTCTGAAGGGAACCGTGAACACCATCATTAAATTCTTCAAAGATTCCTTTAAAAATCATTTCCAGTGTTCTGATTGCGTTACAAATATCAAAAGCCGCTTCCTTGATTTCGGATTCGATTTTTGTAATCAGATTTTCTGCAGTGCTTTGTGCTTTAAAGGTTCTTGAAGAAGCAGAGGCCATTTCATCAAAGGTAACTCCAAAACTTCCTTTATAATCCAGGTCTTCAAGAAGATTCAATATGGTTTCTGCTGTTTTGCAGAGTTTATCAAAAGCTTCTGCATATTCAGTTCTGTTTTCATTTCGGATGAAAATACCTTCCATCATCAGCATATTGAGTATTTTCTGGTCTGATGGGAAAACTTCCTTTACATACCAGGAAAGGAATCCTCCTGTCAGTTCGCATTTAAAAGGCATTCCTCCCCATAAGTCAGCCCAAGGCCGGTTAGGCATTTCCGGAAAAGAAGTCAGATTGAAATCATTTTTCAGTCTAGATGCCAGAAGATTCTTTTTTCTTTCCTTGATAAATTCATTCCACCTGATTTCGATGATTTTACGCCATTGATTTCTGAATTTTGAATTCCAGTCTTCGCCACCGCCGAAGGCACGGGGAGTCCAGTCATAATTTTTGAAGATGATCTTTCCAAGTGTTGTTACAGGAACTACAGAGAGAAACATTTTTATATTCTTGAAGTGTGATGCAGCGACACTCATGAATTTTTTTACAGAAGCTTCAATGTCGCTGGTCATATAGTTTCCGGAAATCTCTTTTTTCTGAGAGAAGAGGTAAACCGCTTCAAGAACTTCGTTTGGAACTGAAAGACCTGAATCAAATACTGCGGCAAATGTTTCGAAATCAACTTTTGCGTTTGAGTATGGACAGGTAAAAACGCCGTCTTTAATATCTGTGAATTGAGAAATAAAGTGAAGATATGGAAGAGCGGTAAAAGATGATAGCCACTGAACACTTTTTACAGCCTGATAAATGCTGTTTTTAGTTGAACCATTCATATTTTTTAGAACATCATCCAGTTTTTTTAAAAGGTCTGTTCTGATTTCGGGAGCAGGTTCAATATCTTCCGGAAGATTATATGGATCTGCAGCTGCATTTATTTTATCTGAAAGTTCTGATGCAACAAAGGAACTCATGAAAACATAAAAAGCACCCGGGTTTTCATCAATCAAATAGATATACGGTTTGAAAAAGTCAGAAGCCGATTTTAATGTTGTAAGTCTTTCAAAAAACAAGGAATCCAGATATTCTCCGGTTGGGTTCAAAAGACCAGGGTGCTCTTTGTTGATTTTTTTAGCCATCCCCAGAAGAACGTCATTATTGTAAATTTGAATTTGGGGAATTTTTGTAATGAAAGAGCGTAACCAGATATATAATTTGTATAGAAAAGATTCGTTTTTAAGTCTTGTCTGTAAATTGCCTGAAAATGTATCAACCTGGGCAGCGTCATTGTAAAGCTGGATGTCTGCTTCTCCTGCCTGGTTCAGTCTGGAAAGCATGGCTGTCCGTTCTTCTGAGTTTAAGCCCGCAACCAGTCTGTCGAATGTACTTTTTTTCTGGCTTTCTTCCATATTTAATATGATAAATTATTACTAAACATCATTCAAGATTATTTAAAATCATATAATATAATCTGGAGATTTTCGAAGTTTTAATATGATTTAAAGGGTTTTTCGAAGTTTTAATATGATTTAAAGGGTTGTTAAATCGCAAATCTTGTATTAAAATATAGGTGGACATTTTATAAATGTTTAAAAAAGTTTCACATGGGAGATTAATATGCCAAGTTGGGTATTATATGTAATTCTCCCTGTTGGTGGGATTGTTCTTGGATGGATTATTCGCTGGCTGTATGCCAGATTTCAATTAACTGCTTCGGAACAGAAAGCACGTCGTCTTACACAGGACGCTATTAAAGAGGCTGAAGCACAGAAAAAAGAAATATTGCTTAATGCAAAAGATGAGCTCATTCGCGAACGCAACCAGCAGGAGCGGGAAAACCGTGAGCGCCGGGCAGAAGTGCAGCGCTATGAAGCACGCGTAAACAAAAAGGAAGAAGTCCTTGATCAGCGTGCAGCTGAATTTGATAAAAAAGATAAAGAAATTCAGGCAAAAGAAGCAGAACTTGTTAGAAAGACAGAGGTAATTGCAAAACAGGAAGAACAGTATCGTTCTGAACTGGAACGCATTTCGGGGCTTTCACAGGCAGAAGCTAAAGAACTCATTATCAAAAACCTTGAAAACGAAGCTCGTCATGATGCTCAGGTTCTGATTAATAAAATCGAACAGGAAGCACAGCTTTCAGCAGAGAAAAAGGCAAAAGATGTACTTATCACAACAATCCAGAGAATCGCTCCGGAAACAACAAGTGATATTACTGTTGCTACAGTTTCTCTTCCAAGTGATGAAATGAAAGGCCGTATCATCGGTCGTGAAGGACGCAATATCCGTACTCTCGAAACACTGACAGGGGTTGATATCATTATTGACGATACTCCTGAAGCAGTCGTTATTTCATGTTTCGACCCTGTACGCAAGGAAATTGCAAAAGAATCTCTTGAACGCCTTATTCAGGACGGACGTATTCATCCAACCCGTATTGAAGAAGTTGTTCAGAAGGTTACTCATGAAATTCAGAACAAGATTTACGAAGAAGGTGAAAAGGCTCTCTTCGATCTTGGTATCCACAATATGAGTACAGAAGGGGTTCGTGCTTTGGGACGTCTTTACTTCCGTACAAGTTACGGTCAGAACGTTCTGGTTCACTCAAAAGAAGTGGCTATGGCAGCCTCTATGATTGCAGCTGAAATCGGCGCAAACCGCGAACTTGCAAAACGTGCTGCAATCCTTCACGATATCGGAAAGGGTGCAGAAAATGATTCTGATCAGAACCATGCAGAAGTTGGTGCTGAAATGGCACGTAAAATGGGTGAAGATGTCCGCGTAGTAAACGCAATTGCAGCTCACCATAACGATGTGGAAGCAAACACAATAGAAGCGATTATCGTTCAGATTGCCGATGCCATTTCTGCGGCGCGCCCAGGTGCCCGTCGTGAAACAATCGATAACTACGTTAAGCGTCTGGAAAATCTTGAAGCCATTGCAGAAAAGTTCCCGGGTGTAGAAAAGGCGTACGCTATCCAGGCGGGACGAGAGCTTCGTATTCTTGTAAACAACGAGAAAGTGCCTGACAGTGATGTTAAAGAACTGGCCAGAAGCATTGCAAAACAGATTGAAACTGATTTGCAGTATCCGGGCAGAATCAGACTCACTATGATCCGTGAGACACGAATTGTAGAATACGCAAGATAAGTGAAAAAGCTCTCACGGAAGTGGGGGCTTTTTTTTGTAATAAATAAAACTTTAGGAAATTAAAATGGAAGAAATCCTTGAATTATTAAAACAGAATGCCAGACTTTCAGTAGAAGATATTTCGGCTATGACAAAAAAATCAGTTGATGAAGTTAAGTCTATTATCAAAGAGCTGGAGGAAAATGGTACTATTCTTAAATATGTAACAGTAGTAAATCCTGAGAAATCAGGTTCAGACAGAAAAGTTTGTGCCGAAATTGAACTTCAGGTTACTCCTGAAAGGGAAAGAGGTTTTGATGCCGTTGTTGACCGCATTTACCGTTTCCCACAGGTACGCTC
This sequence comes from Treponema sp., assembly GCA_018385395.1. GTDB lineage: Bacteria > Spirochaetota > Spirochaetia > Treponematales > Treponemataceae > Treponema_D. The sequence goes on along the minus strand of JAHBAD010000136.1, from coordinate 6,048 downwards.
ACTCTATCTTATGAGTGGTGCAAACTATGACCTTAAAGTGGTAATTGAAGGTGAAACTTTCCAGAGCATCTGTGACTTTGTGGCGCGTAAGCTGGCGACCCTGCAGGGGGTTCGTGGAACAGCAACTCATTTCATTATGAGAACTTATAAAGAAAACGATATTGTTTATATCGAAGAAGACAAAGACCGCCGCGAAGGAGCAATGGCATAAAATGAATACAAGAGAAGACAGACTTAGTAAATCCATGATGGATATTCCGCCAAGTGGAATCCGTAAATTTTTTGAAATGCTTATCGGACATGATGATGTAATCAGTCTTTCTGTTGGTGAACCTGATTTTCCGACTCCATGGTGCATCCGTGAAGAGGCATTTTATCATATTGAAAAAGGACATACTTCATATACATCAAACTGGGGACTTATTGAACTTAGAGAAGAAATTTCAAAATATATGGCATCGTACAATATGTCATATAATCCGCAGAATGAAATACTTATTACTGTTGGGGCTTCAGAAGGGGTCGATGCAGTTCTCCGTGCAATTTTGAATGAAGGCGATGAAATCATCGTAAGCCAGCCTTGTTATGTAAACTATGTTCCTCTTGCTGAACTTTGTCATGTAAAAGTTATTCCTCTTGATACAAGTGAAAACGGCTTTTATCCAACTGCAGAACAGATTGAAAAACTCTGCACACCAAAAACAAAAGCTGTAATGATCTGTTCTCCGAATAATCCTACAGGAACAATGATTCCGGCTTCGGAACTTGAAAAGATTGCTGAAGTAGTGAAAAAACATGAGATCTGGTGTATCAGTGATGAAATTTACTGTGAACTTGCATACGACGGTGAAAAACATGTTTCAATCGGAAGTTTCCCTGGAATGAAAGATTACACAATCATTCTTAATGGTTTTTCAAAATCCTTTGCTATGACAGGATGGCGTATCGGTTATATTGCAGCTCCAAGTGAACTTCTTGCTCAGATTGTTAAGCTTCATGGTTATAACACAATCTGTGCTCCTATTTTCAGTCAGTATGCTGCATGTGAAGGACTTAAAAACGGATGGGAAGAAGTTGAAAAGATGCGTGTAAGCTATCAGCAGCGCAGAAACCTTATGGTAAAGGCTTTTAATGAAATGGGACTTCCTGTTCCTGAACCAAAAGGGGCTTTCTATATGTTCCCGGATATTACATCAACAGGACTTTCAAGTGAAGAGTTTGCAACAATGCTGTTTCAGAAATATAATGTAGCTGTAGTACCTGGTAGTGTTTTCGGTGCCGGCGGAGAGGGACATATCAGATGTTGTTATGCAACTTCTGTTGAAAAAATCAAAATAGCCCTGGAAAGAATTGCAGAATTCGTTCAGGAACTTAAAGGGTAAAGAATGCTTATTTCGATTCTTCTTGCTGTAATTGCTGCTTCTGTTCTGATTATCATCTTAATGTTTGCCCGTTCAATTAAAATGAGACGGGATGGTGGAAAATCCGGAGAAAATAAGGGTAAAAAGAGCCGTAATACAATCATTAAAGACGCTGAAAGACGCCTTACACATGATCCTCATAATGTTGCTGCATTAACACAGCTTGGAGAATTGTACTTCTCAGAAAAAAACTGGGAAAAATCTTTTAATATTTATAAAACACTTTTTGAAGTTTCTGCAGCGCATGTAGAAGTTAATCAGGTTCAGACTGCACTTCGTATGGGGGTTGCAGCTTATCACCTTGAAAAATATGAAGATGCAATTCATGCACTTACATTTGCCTTGAAAAAAGAACCTTCAAATTATGATGCTGCCAATTATCTTGGTATGGCTTTTTATAAAAACGGTGTTTATGACAAGGCAATTTATTGTCTTAAACGAGCTCATGACCTGAACCCTCAGGCTACTTCTATAAATGAGCCTCTTGGTTTTTCTTATTTTAAATCTCAGAAATACAGGGATGCTCTTCCTTTTTTGAAAAAGGTTCTTGACGTTCAGCCGGACAATAAAGAAGTACTGTTCAGCATTGCTGTTGGTATGACGGAAACTGGAATGGGGGATAAAGCACTTAAGGTTTTCATGCACTTAAGACCAGATCCTCAGTTTGGTCCCCAGTCTTGTGTAGAAGCTGGACGTATTCATGAACGGGCAAAAGCTCTTGAGCTTGCCATTCAGGATTATGAAATCGGAATGAAACTTGAGAATGTTCCTGAAAAGGAACTTCTTATTATTAAATATCGTTGTGCCAACTGTTACATTGCTCTGAAAAATATTTCTAAAGGACTTGTTCTTCTTAAACAGATTCAGAATGTCCATCCGGGGTATAAAGATGTAGATGCACTTGTTTCCCGTTATTCCGAATTGAATCAGAACTCGAATCTTCAGACTTATATGCTTTCGGGAACAAGTGATTTTATTGCCTTATGCCGTAAGTTTATCCAGGCTTATTATCCTAGAGCTCTGGTAAAAATTGAAGATGTTCAGGTTCTTACAGAATCAGTAGAAATTCTTTGCAATGTTGATTCTGCAAAAATGGAAGATAAGGAACTGTTCCGGTTTTACCGCACAAGTACAGTCATTGGAGATATTGATATTCGAGAATTTCATTCAAAAATCCGTGATATGAAATTTGACCGTGGTTTCTGTGTATCCATGGGAAAATTTTCAGAAAGTGCACACAAGTTTGTGGATGGACGTCCAATCGATTTCATTGAAAAAGAACAGCTTGTGAAGATTCTTAAAAAAATCAACATGTTCGGTTGATTGTAGAATTTTCGAGATTAATTCATTATAATTCCTAACTATGAGTACTCACAAAAAAATTGACGAAGAAGTTCTTAATAATCTTCTTTACCTTTCACGTCTTTCTTCGGAAAGTACAGATATTGATACACTTAAAAAACAGGTTGATGACATCGTAGGATATTTTGAAATTCTTTCAAAATACGATGATTCTGAAAATCCATATGATGCTTATCCTTCTACAGTTGCAGAACAGCTCCGTGAAGATGAAGTTGTTGCAGGTCTTGAAATGCATGATGTTAAAAATGTTTCTGAAAACTTTATGGACGGATATTTCCAGGTTCCAAAAGTTCTTGGAGAAGGTGCGTAAGGGCGTTAAAAAACGCGGATTAAGGAGCGTTTTAGCCCTGTGTTAAATATGGAAACTTACAGTGCAAGTTTTCCTAATAACAGAAACATCCATGTTTTATGAGGATAGAAAAAAACTATGACTATTATTGAAACAAGAAATAAACTTAAATCAGGTGAACTTACTTCAAAGGCTCTTGTTGAAGGACTTGTAAAAACTTTTGAAGATGACAAAACTTCTGCTATGCCGCTTAATGCATTCCTTGAAATGTATGACGATGTTATTGCAAAAGCAGAGCTTGCTGATAAAGAAATTGCAGATGCAAGGGCCGCCGGAACTTTGGACAAACTGTTTGAAGAGAAACCTCTTCTTGGACTTCCTTTTGCAAATAAAGACAATATTTCTGTTCGCGGAAAGCATCTGACCTGTGCTTCGAAAATCCTTGAAGGTTATGTTGCTCCATACAATGCTACTGTAATCAGCCGCCTTGAAGAAAAGGGTGCCATTCCGCTTGGACGTTGTAATCAGGATGAATTTGCAATGGGTTCTTCTACTGAATATTCTTGCTATGGACCAACACGTAACCCGGTAAACCGTGAATATGTTTCAGGTGGTAGCTCTGGTGGTTCTGCTTCTGCAGTTGCTGCAAATATGGCAGTATTCGGACTTGGAACTGAAACTGGAGGTTCTGTACGTCTTCCAGCTTCTTATTGTGGTATTTACGGTCTTAAAACAACATATGGTGTTCTTTCACGCTGGGGTGTTGTAGCATATGGTTCTTCTCTGGATCAGGTTGGACTTCTCGGACATTCTCCAAAGGACATTGCTGAACCTTTAAGCTATATGGCTGGTGTAGATTTTTATGATGATACATCTGCAGATCTTCCAAATGCAGAAAACCTTAAGAATCTTACTGCAATGAGCGATGATGAAATTAAAGCCCTTAAAGTTGCTATTCCAAAACAGTTCCTTGAAACAAAAGGTCTGGATCCTGAAGTAGGCGAAAAATTCGCTGAAACCAGAGCATGGTTTGAATCAAAAGGTGCATCAATTACAGAAGTTGACCTTCCTGTTCTTGATGCTTCAATTGCTGCTTACTACGTTATTGCTCTTTCTGAAGCTGCTTCAAACCTTTCACGTTTTGACGGTATTCGTTACGGCGGACGCATTGACAATGGAAATGGTTATGATGAACTTTATGTTGATACCCGTTCAACAGGTTTTGGTCCTGAAGTAAAACGCCGTATCGTTATTGGAAACTATGTTCTTTCAGAACAGTTCTCCGGAACAACATACAAAAAAGGTATGACAGTACGTGCACGTATTCAGCGTGAAATGGCAGAACTTTTCAAATCTTTTGACATTGTTTTGTGTCCAACATGTCCAACCCCTGCTTTCAAACTTGGTCAGAAAGTTGATGATCCGCTTGAAATGTACCTTTCAGATATGTATACAGTTTTCGTAAACCTGGCACGTATTCCTTCAATCAGTGTACCTGCAGGTCTTACAAAAGCAGGGCTTCCTGTAGGAATTCAGTTTGCAGGTCCTATGTTCAGTGAAGAAAAAATCCTTCGTCTTGCAGAAAGCTGGTATCAGAAATAATCCATAACCCTAAGGTCTAAGTAGGAATCCTTCTTTTAAAAGATGTAAGTCTTTCAAAGAAGGATTTTTTTTTGTTGCGTGGGTAAAAAAGCCGTTGTAAAATTAAAATATGTTGTGTGAACTTTGTGTGACAGCCTTTGCAAAAGTGAATTTTGGACTTAACGTTCTTCCTTTGCAGAAAGATTCTGCATTCCATAACATAGAAAGTATTTTTCAGACAGTTGATTTATACGACCGGCTGCTGGTTTCAAAACAGGATGAAGTAAAGTGTTCTGTTCATTGTGACAGTATGGAACTGCCTGAAGAAAATACTTTGACTTTAGCTTTCAAGGCTTTTTGTGAAGTTACCGGTAAAAATGATTTCGGAGTTTCTGTTGAACTTAAGAAAGGCATTCCTTCCGGTGGCGGGCTTGGAGGTGGTTCAAGCGATGGAGCAGCTTTAATAAGAGCTCTTGAAAAGTTATATAACCTTAAACTTTCTGAAAGCCAGCTTTCAGCCATTGCTTCAAAAGTTGGAAGTGATGTTTTCTTTTTCACTTATTGTGATGAAGACGGAAAAGGCTGTGCACTTGTAAGCGGAAGGGGAGAAGTCGTAAAGAATATTCAGGGCCGGAAAGATTTATATCTTCTTCTGGTCTTCCCTAAGACAAGCAGTTCTACAAAACTTGCTTATTCTTTGATAGATAAAATGTATGAAAGAGGTGAGTCTCTTAAGGCTCCTTCTTTTGACAGTTACGAAAGCATTTACAATCAGAATCCCGAAAACTGGACTTTTGTAAATACTTTTACTCCTGTTATTTCTTCTGAATACGAAGAAATTGAACAGGCTCTGATTTCGGTTCGAAAAACCGGTGCTCTTTATTCTGAGGTTTCAGGATCGGGTTCAACGGTTTACGGCATATTTACATCTGAACAACAAGCTGAAACTGCAAAGAGTCTGCTTGCTGATAAATGGAGCTGTAAAGTCTGCAGGACTTTATAAATTTACGTTCTTGGAGGATCTCTTATGCAGATTACTGAACTTAGAATCAGAAAAGTGGAAGACGAAGGAAAGCTTCGTGCTTATGTAACTGTAACATTTGACAACTGCTTTGTTGTACACAATGTAAAAATTATTGACGGGAAAAGCGGACTTTTTATTGCAATGCCTAGCCGCAAAACTGCAAATGGTGAATACAAAGATGTAGCTCATCCAATCAGTCCTGAATTCCGTACAGAACTTCAGGAAAAGATTCTTGAAGAATACAACGCAGGTCATTTCCTTATTGGAGAAGACGCTGACGCTGAGTAAGCGATTCTGCAAGAATTAAAAAAAATTCCTCATTGATTTGAATATTGTTTTATAGTAAAATGTATTCAAATATTGAAGAATAT
>JAHBAD010000133.1 GCA_018385395.1 Treponema sp. | reverse complement strand
AGCGATCCTTTTATTAATACTATAAATAATTATTTTGCAATAATTTTTGCAATATAAACTGTAATATTATCCTGTGCTTGCCAGTTTTTACATTCCTGTGTCATTGGTTGAACACGAGTAATCTGTGTTACAGAATCAAGCAAATCTCCTTCATAATCTTTTGCAGTGCCAGAAAGAGGTTTCATGGTTGGATCCTTATTTTCTTGGCAAACAGCAGTCCATTCATCTTTACAAGCTACAACAGCCTGGAAACCTTCGTTATCAGCATCTGCCTTCATTGTAACAACAATCTTAGTTTTTCCTGCAATATTTACTGCTTCAGGAAGAACAAAACTTGTATTATATTGGTTAGGTGTAATTTTAAGATATTTTACTCCATCAAGTTCAACAATTTCTGTTCCTTCAGGAGCGGTTGCTGTTGCTGCATCAAATACGATTACCTCAGAAGTTGTATCTCCACTATTTCCTCCAGTAGCTTGATTTCCACCATTTCCTCCAGAACCATTGTTTCCAGGTGCTTCAGCTTCAGAGTTTTTACCTGAATCAACAGTAGTATCAGTTTTTCCTGCATCTGGATTTGTTGGATCCTCAGTAGTTGGTTTACAGCTTACAAGAAGAGCTGCGGCGATAGTCATAATACCAAACAGTTTTACAATTTTTTTCATGTTTTTCCTCCGGGTTTTTGGCCCTTATTAATTTGATTTGTTTTTTTTGAACGATGGGTAAAGCCCGAAGTTCATAGTTAAATAATAAATCAGATTTTTTAGGTTACAATGAGTAAAAACTGTAAAATTTACACTTAAATAATTTGAATTTTTAAGTTAAAGGTTTTAAAAATTAAGTGGATTATAATAAAAATTAATTTTCTCCATTAATTTTTTCAGCTTCTTTCCTTTTTTGAAGGAAAAATTGCATATATATAATAAGGAGAAGTTAATATGGCAAAAACGTATCGGCCAAGTCCCAATGCACTTTTAAATCCCAGGATGGATTCAAATTTTAAGGCTCTTTTTACAGATAACAGTCGTGAATCACGTAATGCATTGAAATGTTTTCTGGAAGCTATTCTGAATGTTGAAGTTTCGGATATAGAACTTCGTCCTAATGAGCTGGCTGAAGAAGCTGAAACTGATAAGCAGTCTCGTTTTGACATTTCCTGTACGTTGAACGGAACTGAAGCTGTGAATATGGAACTTCAAGGACTTGATATCAATGCCTGTTATGCGAAGCGTGCGGAATATTATGCGGCCCATCTTTTAAATCATTATACTCCGCGGGGAATTGAGTGGCAGAATGTTCCCAAAGTTTTTCAGATTTCCATTTTGAATTTTGTGTATGATGAAAATTCTTCTGAAGCATTGACAATTTATACTATGAAGGCGGAAGATTCTCGGCATTTAAGTGACCGAATGACAATAGTCTTTGTTGAACTTCCGAAAATGGTTTCTGATGATGAATTGAATGTTGACGTTGAAAAGTTGACGCCTGTTCAAAAATGGGGTAAATTTTTGTTGTACGCAGACAGGGAAGATATGCAGGACCTTATAGAAAGGCTTTGTCAGGAATCAGGGGGCATTATGGATGTACATGTAACATTAGCAAAAATCAGTAAGGATGAAGCGGCATGGCTTCGTCAGACAAGTCAGGATATTTTTGAACGTGATGTGAAATCGGCAATCCTTCAGGGGCGAGAACAGGGCATTGCCGAAGGCCGTGCTCTTGGACTTGCACATGGCATGGCAGAAGGTATGAAGCGAGGCATGGCAGAAGGCATTGCCGAAGGTCGTGAGAAAGGCTTGGCAGAGGGTATGAAGCGAGGAAAGGCAGAAGGAATTTCCGAAGGCCGTGAGAAGGGCATGGCAGAAGGTATGAAGCGAGGGAAGGCAGAAGGAATTGCCGAAGGCCGTGAGAAGGGCATGGCAGAAGGTATGAAGCGAGGAATGGCAGAAGGCATTGCCGAAGGCCGTGAGAAGGGCATGGCAGAAGGTATGAAGCGAGGAAAGGCAGAAGGCATTGCCGAAGGCCGTGAGAAGGGCTTGGCAGAAGGTGTGAAGCGAGGAATGGCAGAAGGAATTGCCGAAGGCCGTGAGAAGGGCTTGGCAGAAGGTGTGAAGCGAGGAAAGGCAGAAGGCATTGCCGAAGGGGCTGCAGCTCAGAAAGCAGAAGATGAGAAAATAATTAAAGAAAAAGAGGCTGAGATAGCCCGACTGCGAGCACTTCTTGCACAAAAGTGAACTGAGTTTTATTTACCAGATAGTTCCCGGATCAGTTTTGTGGCGGCCTGGCATTCATCGGCATTTGCAAAAACAAGGTTCTGGTTCCCTTTGGATTTTGTGGCAACTACCAGGTTTGCATGGTCGTATTTTTCCTGTTCGTCTTCGGGCAGGTTCAGAATAGGGAAGGTGACAATATCGTTAAATAAAACTGTAATGCCGTTTACTATGGCACAGTGTTCATAAACGCCGTATTTTCCCTTTGTTACAAAATCGCGGGATGTCAGTTCAGCTCCCATTATTGCAACGAGAGCGAACATAAGGTTGTAAGCAAGACTATAATTTCTAAGAAATATGATTGCCGGCAGAATAAAGGCAAATGCGTACATAGCATAAAAATAAGCCTTTGAACGGTTTTTCAGTGCCATTTTAAGTTCTCCGGCCATGGACATAATTTTCTTGCTTCTGAAAGGTACTGTAGCTACATCGGCAATAAGCAGAACATATGCTACAGCAGAGATTATTATTTTTGTATTCATATGCAAATAATATCTTTTTATCTGATTTTTTTCAGCCAGGCTTTTAATGCACTTACACCGGAAGGAAATGCTACTGGAAGTGCATCAATATCTTTCTCTGATGTAACTTTATGGACCTGAATTTCTGTAACTTCGCTTTCTTCGGCAATAAGATTTTTTACCAGATCCGGGATTGTTTTATTTTCCGGAAGTTTCGCGGCAAAGAAAATATCACAGGTTTTATATGTAATATCCCTGTATTCGTAAGTGTTTGGAAATGTAGTCAGATATGTAAGATCATCTTCTGAGATTTTAAGGCCTATTTCTTCCCGGGCTTCCCTTATGACGGCATCTTCGGCCCGTTCATCTGCATCTACGAAGCCTCCTGGAATCACAATATAACCTTTGCGCGGATTCTTAGCCCGGACTTCAAAAAGGACGTTGGAAAACTGGTCATAAAGAATAAGCCCTACGGCAGCAGCAATATTACAGTAAAGATCAAATCCACACTCAGGGCAAGTCCATTTCCGGGTTGCATCTTTTGCGTGTGGATTGATTATGTTTTTAATGTTTGTGCTTCTGCACATGGGACAACAGTTGAAATTGTTTGACATTTAGTTTTTTGGCCAGGTTAATTCTACTTCGATTGAACCTTTTTCAGGTTGTGGAACTGGGGTCGGAACTGGTGCAACAGGTTGCTTTGCAATAGTTTCTGTAACTTTTGCATCTGCAGGAGTGATAGCTGGAGACTGTCCCATAGAAACAGATTCTGCTTGAGCCTGTGTCCTAACCGCCTGTGCGGCACTTGTAACTTCCTTTACGGCTGTTTCCAGCGGGGTTGCAGCACTTCCATTCATTGTTATTGTACTCTGCTGGCCACCAAGAACCATGACCCCGCCTTTGGGTGCATCAGGTGCAATGTCGGATGCAGGGGTTGTTACAGTACTTGATCCCTCTGCAGGATCTTTAGAGGTTTCAGAATCTTCGTCCTGTTCTTTTGCGGCAGTTTCAACAGGTTTTGTGTCCTCATAAAGTACTACAGGTGTCAGGACAACTGCCCCGGAGAAACAGACAATTGAACCGTCATCAAATGAAATAAAGTCTGTACCACGAACAGAAGCGACAGCTACTGGATTTCTTACTGTGTAACTGACTTTTTTGTCTGAAGAATGATTTACTTTGGATCGGACAGCGCCTGTGTTAAGGTAAACGTCAACAACATCCTTTGTTTTTTCCTGCGAAAGTTTTGAAAGTGTAACGCGTGACATGGCGCCAAGCTGCATTAATGAATCTTTGAATTTAATTTTTGCTTCGGACTGGAATCCTGTACTTATTATTTCGGATTCAGAAACTTTGTCTCCCACATTTAGTGGGATCCAGGTATCGTTACGGTTAACTTCGACTTTCCCCTTTACCGAAATAATTTCTGCTGAATCTGCAAATGTAAATGCCGTCAGCACAGAAGAAACTGCCAGAACAGTGATTATTTTTTTTACGATTGTTTTCATTAGATAACCTCCGTATTTTTCTGATTAGAATGAAAGTGCAACTTTAATTGTTGCAGTAAGCTTGTCAGCATAGTCCTGATTGAATCCTTTGAAACCTGAAACAACTGTTATCAGCTGAAGGTCTGAAAAGATGTTGTAAATGTAAGAATAATCAGCCTGCAAACCAGCTGGGATTATTTCTTTTTCAGGACAGGCAAAAACTCCTTTCAGGTTTGATGCAATAAGCATGTTTGTCCCTATAGGGCAGTTAGCTCCTAAAGAGGCCAGAATTACGCCTGAAAGTTCGGCATCTCCGGTTCCGCAGGAATATGCTGTGTGAGTAGAAAATCCTTTAAATGCACTGAAAATTCCATGGTTACCTGAGGCATAATCAATCCCTGTTGTAATAAGACTTTTTCCGGCAAAAATGCTGAAATTTAATTTTGTGTAGTTCATAATGTTTGTTTCAAAATCTGAACCGAAGTCTGTCACGAAATTGTAGAAAACAACTGGTGTTACAGCCCCTGAAAGAGACAGTGCCCCATAGATTCTGTTGTATTTGTTTTCTGAAAGGTCAATGAATCCGTTTCCCTGGATACTCAGGCTCTGATTCAGGAATAGATACGGGAAAGAAACGGAGGCTGAGACTGGAATGTATGGATTAGAAAGAGCATAAACTTTATTTTCCGGGATATGTTTTCGTCCATCTTTTCCAAGCATATACACTACATTGCTGTTCAAAAGGCCGGTATAACCTGCGTAAGCAGAGAATTCTATAATTGGTGAAGTATAATTTATATATGCACCGTCGCAGTTCTGGTTGAATACAGCACCAGAAATATCGGAAATTGAAAAACGGCCTGCAGAGAAATCAAGGGCGGCTTTTCCCATTGGAACGGTTCCAGTACATTTAAAAAGATCCAGGTCGGCAATATGAGAAATTACTCCGGATGTATAGGAAAATTTGTACATTCCTTCACTTTTTATATAAATGCTTCCATCTGCTTTAAGCGGGGCAGATGCCCATAGATATATTGCATCAGACTGTGCGACAGAAAGTGGATTAGATTCAGAAGAATTTTCACTATTCATATAAATGAGCTGACTGGTATTGTCCAGAAGGCCGCCCCATTCAAAAGCAGAAGCAGGAGCTAGAATAATGAATGACGAAAGAACAGCAAGCAAAAGTTTTTTCATGTTGGTCTCCTTGAATTAAAGTTCATCGGTGAACTGTGGTTCGCCGTAACGCATACTGATTTTTGTAAAAAGGTTCATGGCTTCACGGCCTGAAAGAATTTTTGAAGGATCGACGCTGGGAGAAATTAAGCCTTGTGATTTAAGATGTTTAAATGCATAGCGTGGAGATCCACCTGAAATCCTGTAGAATAGTCCGCCTTTTACATCAAACATTTTTGTGTATATTTCAGATAGTTTTGCTATTGCTGCAGGCTCAGAAGGATCTGCTATTTCGGAAAGTTGTTCTTGTCCTACCAGGGCAAGGATAGCATCTTCAAACGAGGCGTCTTCTGAAATGAATCCCTGTGACACTGCAGAAAGATAACATGCCTGTCCTATGGTCATTTTTTCAGAATTAAGAATGTCTGTGACTATATGAGCAGACTGGGCTGAAAGGGACACTGTTAAAAATAAAAAGGAGATTATAATAGTAAATTTCTTCATAATCTCTATTTTATACTTTGTGTGCGAGTATTACAACACCATTTTTTTTGAGATTTCTAGTATTATTTTGCCAGAAGCATGTCCATACACTGAACGGCAGCGCCGGAAGCTCCTTTCCCAAGATTGTCAAAGCGGGTTGTAATCATGATGCGGTCGTCGTTTCCGTAAACAAATACCTGCATTTCATTTGTGTTTGCAAGTGTGTTTGCCGGGATAAACTGTTCGGTAAGAGTTCCGTCTCCCATAAAGCCGCAGACGTGAACATTTTTTGTTTTGTCGTCAGTTGCGTAGTGGTCGCGGAACATTTCCCAAACATCTTTTGCTGTAACTTTTTTAGCAAGAAGGCGTGCGTGGAGTCCCACTGTTACTGTCATACCCTGGAAGTAGTCACAAACATATGGATTGAAAACAGGTTCATAGTCAAGGCCTGAAATGATTTTGATTTCAGGAAGATGTTTGTGGGTCTGTGTCAGAGCGTAAAGGCGTGGAGATTCAAGTTCAGGATTGCGGTTCGGGTCTTCGTACTGTGCAATGGCCTTTTTACCTGCTCCCGAATAGCCTGAAACTGCGTGAATTACAACAGGATAATCTTTTGGAAGAATTCCCGATTTTACCAGAGGGTAGAGGATTGCAATGGAACCTGAAGCATAGCAACCGGGAACTGCGATACGTTTTGAGTTCAGGATTTTTTCTTCGAAAGATTTGTCCAGTTCAGGAAAACCGTATGCCCAGTCAGGATTTGTTCTGTGAGCTGTAGAGGCGTCAATAATTACTGTGTCAGGATTTGTACAAAGCTCGGCCGATTCAATGGCGGCTGCATCAGGAAGACAAAGGAATGTAATGTCAGAGGCGTTTATAAGCTTCTGTTTTTCAATAGGGTCTTTTCGTTTTTCTTCATCGATAGTAAGGATTTCAAGGTCGTTGCGGCCTTCGAAGCGTTCATAGATTTTCAGGCCTGTTGTGCCTTCTTTTCCGTCAATAAAAATTTTTGTCATAGTGAAGAAAGTATAATGTGAAAGAGGTAGAGAGAAAAGAGTGGGGAGGACAGTTGCCAGTGGACGGTGTGGGGGAAATTTTTTTGAAATAATGAAGATGAATTGCATAAAAACGCTGAAAAAATGCATTTATAGTGTAAGGAGTTTAGTTCAAATGACCGCAGAAAAATTTGAAGATTTAATTATGTGGAAAAAAGCAGTGATACTGGCAAAAGATGTGTATTGTGCTTTTAAAAATTCTCGAGACTTCGGATTTAACGATCAGATTCAGCGAGCAGCAGTTTCTGTTTCAAATAATATAGCAGAAGGCTTCGAACGAAAATCTAGAAGGCAATTTCATTATTTTCTGGAGATTGCAAAAGGTTCGTGTGGAGAGGTTCGTTCTATGCTCTATCTTGCACTGGTCCTGGAAAAGATATCTGAATCTCAATTCAAAGATCTTCTGGACCAGACAAAACAGTTATCGAAGCTTTTACAAACCTTTTCAAATAGGATATCGCATTAGCTTCTGATAACTACTTACTGATCACTGCTACTGACCCCTCGCAGGCGTTTAGAACAGCCCAGAAGGCGTCTTTTGTTTTGTAATTTGAGAAAATAAGTGGAGTAGCCATGGCACGCCATGAAACTTCATCGTTAATTCCCCAGAAAGTAATACCAGTTACACCATGCTTTCCTTCTGTTTTGCGGAGTTTCTGGTAAATGTTGAAGTAGGCGGCGTAGGTTTTTGCCTGGACTTCAGGTTTTGGACGGTCAAAATTGTTTCCGCCTTTCCATGAACCTGTAATATCAAGCTCTGTAATCTGTACATCAAGGCCTTTTTCAATAAAGTGACGGATACAGGCTTCATATTCTGCAGGAGAAGGCCAGCCAGTCTGGTTGTGGCTCTGCATACCTGCAACATCGATACGGGTTGGGAGTTCTGAATCGTTTCTGTGAGCAATGACAGCATCAAGAATCTTAAGGTAACCAAGGTGTTTGTCTCCCTGGAATTCGTTGTAGTCGTTGTAGCAGAGAAGAACGTCCTTGGGAGCATATTTATTTGCGTAGCGGAAGGCATTGATAATGTATTCATCATTTTTAAAGATTTTGAACCAGTTTGAAGTTCCGCCGTCGCGAAGGTAGTTTATTGAGTTTGCATTGTCAGAAAGAGCTTCGTTTACAACGTCCCATGCGTAAATTATATGTTCACCATTGGTTACACGTTCTTCCCATTGTTTTACATGTTCCAGAACCGATTTAATATACCATTCCTGGCGGGCTTCCATTACATCTGCATTTACCAGAGGTTTTCCAGAATTAAAGTCCTCACAGAAGAAAGCTTTTGGAGTCTGTGAGTGCCATACAAGAACGTGACCGCGCATTTTAATGCCCATGTCCAGACATTTCAGCAGAGCCTGATCAACAGTGGTGAAATTCAGTTTGTTCTGTTTTGGAACATCAATTGTTATACCTTTTGTTGATGTGAAAGGTTCCATGGCTGCAGCTCCGATACCGTTTGAAAAATTTCTCATAATGGCATCAGGCTTAAATTCGTTTTCCAGTGTTACTGAAGTTGCGTGATGTTTGAGCCCGTTCTGAATGTTTGCTTTACCAAGATTCATTGCAGGAACTGCAAAACCGATGTGTTCAAAAAGCCCTGTATCTACGTAAGCTTCCTTTAATGAAGGTGCTTCTGTCCAGCTTATGTTTTTATTTGCTGGTTCCGGCTTTATGTCTGTTCCGCAGGAAATTAACCCCAGTAATGCAGCCGAGATGAGGCTGAAAGTGATAAGTAATTTTTTCATAGTTCTTCCTTAAAAAAAAATATTGTTTTCTACTATATATATTGAAGTAAAAGTAAGGATTTTATAATCGGAGATTTTTTGTATGGTGAGCGGCGGGTTTTAGGGCGGCAGCCCTAGGAGAGGGGGAAGCGGAAGACGCCTGGCGGCTGAAGCGAGGGGGAGACTTCCCCCTTCACTATATTCCAACAAATTCTTTTTTCTATTATAATGCTTTCCACTATTCGAATAATTTTTTTGGAGAACTACTATGGCAGAAAACGAAGTACGCGTACGTTACGCTCCGTCACCAACTGGTATGCAGCATATCGGTGGTGTAAGAACTGCACTTTTCAACTATCTTTATGCACGTTCAAAGGGCGGAAAATTTATTCTGCGTCTGGAAGATACAGACCGCACACGTTATGACGAAAAATATGTTCAGAACCTTTACGATACAATGAGCTGGCTCGGAATCGACTGGGATGAAGGCGGCTCAAAGGGCGGTGAATATGGTCCTTATGTTCAGTCTGAACGTTTTGAACTTTACAAAAAATATGCATACGAACTGGTAGAAAAGGGAGAAGCCTACTACTGTTTCTGTGATGCAGAACGTCTGGACCGCATCCGCAAAATCCAGACAGAAAATAAAATGGCTCCAGGATACGACCGCAACTGCCGTCACCTGACTCCTGAAGAAGTAAAGGCAAATCTTGATGCAGGAAAACCATACGTTATCCGTCTTAAGGTTCCAATGGAAGGGGAGACAAAATTTTCTGATCATCTTCTTGGCGACATTGTATGGAAAAATGAAGACATTTCTCCGGACCCTGTTCTGCTTAAATCGGACGGATTCCCGACATATCACCTGGCAAACATTGTGGATGACCACTTTATGAAAGTAAGTCACGTTATGCGTGCCCAGGAATGGATTCCTTCAACACCGCTTCACGTTCAGATGTACCGTGCTTTCGGATGGGAACATCCTGAATTCTGCCATCTTCCAATGGTCAATGGATCAGATGGTAAGAAACTTTCAAAACGCCACGGTTCAACTTCTCTGAACGAATTCCGTGCCCGCGGTTACCTGCCGCAGGCAATTGTAAACTATGTTGCACTTCTTGGATGTTCATACATTGACGGTCAGGATATGTACACCCTGGATGAACTGGCAAAGAACTTCAAGCTGGAACACCTGAACAAAGCTCCTGCAGTTTTTGACTACAAAAAACTTGAATGGTACAACGGAAACTATATCCGCCAGCTTTCTGCAGAAGAACTGTACAAATGGACTCTTCCATTTATTACAGGAACAGGGGACGCAACTCTTGAAATCAACCCTGAAAACCCGCAGCCAAAACCAAAGGTAGGACCAGAAGTCTCCGGTGTTGCTATGGGCGAAGACGGTGAACCATACTGTGTAGACGAAAGCATGGGACTTTCTAAGGCTGATGTAAAACAGCGCCTTATGGATCTTATGCCTTTAATTCAGGAACGCCTTAAGTTCCTGTGTGACGCTGCAGAAATGGTACGCTTCATGTTCGTGCCGCTTACAGTTCCACCTGTAGAAGAAATCGTTCCAAAACGTATTGATGCTGCAAAAACTAAGGAAGTTCTGGAAAGTGCAAAGGAATTCGTAAAAATGATTCCGGCAAGCGACCATGAGACTGCTGAAAACTTTGCAAAAGCAGAAAGCGAACGCCTTGGAATTAAACTTGGAGACTACATGATGCCTGTGCGCATGGCAGTAACAGGAAGCCGTGTTTCTCCACCACTTATCGGTTCGATTATGGCTCTTGGTGTTGAAGAAAGCCTGAAACGCATCCATATGACTCTGGCAACTCTGTAACAGAAGCAGTTTAAGAAGCAGTTTAAGTGTAGACACGATTGCAGGTTTCTGATATTATTTCCGATACGTGTATCGTGTCTTTGACGGACAAGCGTTTAATCCCCGTTTTACGCCGGTTGCGTCACACTTTCACCAGTCAGAAGCAGTATAAAAGATTACCGTTTCCTTACATCTCTGCTTTTTGATGTGTTAAATTTTTTTATAAAAACTTAATAGAGGTATATTCATGTACGCAACTATTGAATTCAAAAGCAAGCAGTACAAAGCAGAAAAAGGTGCTGTACTTACAGTAGACAAGCTTGATGCTGAAGTTGGATCAACAATCGACATTGATACAGTTCTTCTGGTTAGCGATGGCGACAAAGTAACAGTTGGAACACCATATGTTTCAGGTGCAAAAGTTACATTAAAAGTAGGCGAAACTTTCAAAGATAAAAAAGTTCTCGTTCTCAAATACAAATCAAAGAAAGACTATCACCGTATCATCGGTCACAGACAGCAGTATACAACAGTAACTGTTGAAGATATCAAATTCTAAGGAGCTAGATCATGGGAAGAACAAGAGGCGGTAGCGGTGCTAAAAACGGACGCGATTCTAATCCAAAGAATCTGGGCGTAAAAAAATATGCTGGAGAATTTGTAACAGCTGGTTCAATCATCGTTAAACAGCGTGGTACAAAATTCTACCCTGGAAACAATGTTATGAAAGCTGGTGATGACAGCCTGTTTGCTACAGCAGACGGAAACGTTGTTTACTCAGAAAGAAACAACCACAAAATCATTTCTGTAACTCCAGTTGCAGAATAAGTTGTAAATACAGCAATTTGATGAAGCCCGGTAGAGAAAATGCCGGGCTTTTTTTGTTTAGGAGAATAAAGTGGCTTTTGGTTTTGCAGATGAAGCACTGATTGAAGTTAGAAGCGGAAAGGGTGGAAACGGATGTATTTCATTCCGTCGCGAAAAATATATTCCTCATGGGGGTCCAAACGGTGGTGACGGTGGACGCGGTGGAAATGTTTATTTTGTAATTAAAAAGAATATGCGTACTCTTTCCAAGCTGCGCCACAAGCAGTGCTTTAAGGCAAAGAATGGGGGAGACGGTCAGGGATGGAACCGTTATGGAAAAGACGGTGAAGATGTTATTGTTCCGCTTCCACCGGGAAGCACAATCTGGGACGCCGAAACAGGTGACCTGATTCACGATTTTACAAACGAAAAAGAAAATGAGCCCATGCTGTTCCTGGAAGGGGGAAAAGGCGGCTGGGGTAACGTTCACTTTAAGACTTCTACAAATCAGGCTCCGCGCTATGCACACCCTGGAACAGAAGGCGAAACAAGAAAGCTCCGCGTAGAACTTTCAATTATGGCAGATGCAGGTCTTGTAGGATTCCCTAGTGCAGGTAAATCTTCGCTTCTGGCAGCTTTTACAAACGCCCGACCAAAGGTTGCCCCTTATCCTTTTACTACAAAAATTCCAAACCTGGGTGTTCTTCGTGTTGATGATGAAAGTGACGTAATCATTGCTGATATTCCGGGAATTATAGAAGGGGCTTCTGAAGGGCTTGGGCTTGGGGATCAGTTCCTTAAACATATTACACGTACAAGCTGTCTGATTTTTATGATTGACGCTTCCGATACTTTCGAAGGAACAAACTGTTTTACAGCTTACGAAACCCTTAAAAACGAACTTGCAAATTATTCTAAAGAACTGCTTGATAAACCCCGCATTGTGTTCTGTAACAAGATTGATGTTGAAGGTGCTTATCAGAATGCGGTGGATATTATTAAGGAAATCCAGAAAAACGAACCTGATACAATCTGTGTTCCGATTTCTGTTCTGAATAACCGCGGTATGAAAGAAGCCCGTGAAGCAATTCTAAAAATGGTAAACCGCAATGAAGAAAAGCTTTCTGTAGCACAGCAGAATGAAGTTGCTTTTGGAAGTACATTTATGGCTGATGTTTCAGTTGATGACATGATCGAAGATGAAACTCAGTACCCTGGAATGGAAAACTAGGAGTCAGGGGCTGTAAGTGAGAATTGCAGTTTTAGGCGGAACATTCAATCCTCTGCATAAGGGACACGTGATGCTTGCAGAGCTTGCTTGTGAAAAACTGGGATACGACAGGGTTCTGTTTGTTCCTTCTTATATTCCGCCTCATAAAATAATTACAGCAAAAATGACAGCAGAAGACAGACTAGAAATGGTCCGGGGCTTTTGTGAAAAAGAAGGCAGCGGGCGTTTTTTGTGTGAGGCCTGCGAAATTGAGCGGGGCGGAGTTTCCTATACCTGCGACACACTGGAATATATTTCTGAAAAATATAAAAACAATATAGAAGGAAAACCTGGTTTTATACTGGGAGAAGAAAGTGCTGCGGAATTTCATAAGTGGAAAAATCCTGACCGAATTGCAGACCTTGCAGATCTGGTGATTGCACGGAGAAAGCCCGGGAATCTTGCCGCCGGTGTTTCTGAAAACACACCAAAGGGCCAGTTTACAGGAGATTTTTCACGGGTTTTTAATTCTGAAAATTTCGGTTATCCTTTTATTGAACTTCAGAATCAGGAGATGAAAATTTCATCTTCTGAAATCAGGGCGCTGATTGCCGAAGGCGGAGACTGGGAAAAATATTTACCCCGGGCGGTAACTGAATATATCAAAGGACGGAAACTTTATGGATATTGAAAAACTGACAGAAGAAATCAATGCATACTGTAAAAAAACTTTGAGTGAAAAACGATATTCTCATTCTCTTCGCGTTGCGGATATGTGTTGTGAGATTGCAGAACTTTCGGGTTACGACAAAAAAAAGGCTTATCTTGCAGGTCTTGCTCATGACATCTGTAAAGAACTTCCAAAACCTGAAATGAGAAAAATGGTTGAAGATGCCGGATATACTGTTACTGATTATGAGATTCAGAATCCCACATTGCTTCATGGGAAAGCCGGAGCCATTTTTCTTAAAGACCGCTTCGGCCTTGAAGATGAAGAAATCCTTACTGCTGTTGCAGGACATGTTTCGGGAACAATGGAAAAACCTCCTCTTGGTATGATTCTTTATATTGCAGATAAAAATGAAAGAGGGCGCGAACATATTACAGAGGAATATCTGAAAGAGCTGTATACAAAGCCAGTGCGTGAAATGTTTGCTTATGCCGTTGAAACCAGCGTAAAATATCTTTTAAGAAAAGGATATGTTATTTACGAAGAAACATATAAAATGATGGATGAGCTTGGTATAAAGCTTTAGGCGGAAACAGATGAAAAAAATCAGGGACGAACAGAAAGGAATTATATTTCTTGTACTCATGGTCGTAATTCTTATTGCGGCTGCCGTGTTCTTTGCACTTTCTCTCCGTACGGACAACGTTACAGAAAACCTTGGTGAAGACCAGGTTATCCGTGAACTGTTTGTTTTTGAAAGTGATAGCGGTGGTGTTCTTTTTTCATCAGTTCTGGTTTATTACCCTGTAACGCAACGGGCCGCCATTGTAAACGTTCCTTCAAATACAGGTGCTATTTATTCTTCTCTAGGTCGAGTTGATGCCATAGAAGAAGTTTATAAAGAAAAAGGGGTGGAAGCTTTCAGAAAAGAAGTTGCAGATCTTCTTGGTATGAAGATTCCGTTTTATACAGTAACGAAAGTTAGTGATTTAAGAAAACTTACAGACATGCTGGGCGGACTTAGGGTATTTATTCCGTCGCCTGTTGATTTTACAGATGATAACGGAAAACGCATTCTTCTTCCAAGCGGGGCTGTAAATCTGGACGGTGACAAGATTATGATGTATCTGACTTACCGCCAGAATGATGACGACTACATATCAGTTCAGGAACGCTACCAGAATGTAATGGCGGCCATTCTTACAGGTTTTCACGATAAGAGTTATCTCATTCTGAATCCGAAAAACTTTTCACGTTATACGGAAGGAATGAAAACAAATCTTGAAATTGATGATACCTTTACTCTTGTAAAAATGATCTGTAATATCGATGCAGAATCAATTATTAAACAGAATATAACCGGCGTTAATCGCAAGAATGATGATAAAATCCTGCTCTATCCAAGTGAAAACGGCGGCTTTATAAAAACTGCAGTCAAACAGACAACCAATATGCTGACATCAACCGGCGGTATTCAGACCAGCCGAATCTACGTTCTGGAAATTCAGAATGGTACTTCGGAACAGGGACTTGCCGCTCGTACAGCCGAACTTTTCCGCAACGCAAGTTACGATGTATTAAGTCCGGTAAATGCTTTGGGATATTATGACAAGACTGTAATTATTGACCACATCGGCAATGAAGAAATTGCAAAAATGGTCGGAGAATTTATCCACTGTACCAACATACAGGAAGAAGAAATCAATACGGAGGAAGAAGTGGAAAACGCTTCGGCAAACGTAGACTTTACCGTAATTCTTGGTAGAGACTTTAACGGCCGTTATGTTATTCCATCTTCAAAATAGGAAATGGGAAAGACAACTGAAGAAAAGGCTATTGAAATTGCACAGCTTCTGGAAGACGGGAAAGGACAGGATGTCAGAGTTCTGGATGTTTCTGAACTGAACAGCTGGACTGATTATTTTGTTATTGCAACTGTAACAAGTTCTACAATGCAGCAGGGGCTGGCACGCCAGGTTAAAGATTATGTAAAAGAGAATGACATGGAAATCCATGTGACAAACCGCAAGGCTCCTGACGGAGACGACTGGAATCTGATTGATATCGGTTCTGTAGTTGTTCACCTTATGTCTGCACCTGCCCGCGAGTTTTACGATCTGGAAAAACTCTGGCATGCAGGAAAAGTTCTGCGTTAAAAAAAGGGGGCTGTCCAATAAGTTTGCATTACGGTGGTTGAGTTTATCGAAACCACCACATTTAGTGTAGCAGTCATTTCGACGAGCTCAATGAGCGCTACACTCA
>JAHBAD010000132.1 GCA_018385395.1 Treponema sp. | reverse complement strand
GTGCTTCCGGAAGTCCCCCTATTGTAAGATACTCATGTAATAAATCCATCGCCATTTCAAAATATGGTTCTTTTAAGGCTGTCTTAGTAGAATAGGATTCCTGAATCATTTTTAAGATAACAGGATTCACATTCATTAAATATTCTTCAAAAGAAACAGGATAGACAGTCATGGAATCAATCTTTCCTACAGGAAAAAGAAATTCATCGGAAGAATGCTTCGTTTCCTGCTGTTTAATAGAAAGTCTTACCAAAGATCCGGTTGCTATTACAGGCAGCTCGCGATGATCCTGACAGAAATATTTCAATGCTGAAAGTACCTGATGACATTGCTGAACTTCATCAAAAATTAAAAGTATCTCAGAAGAAGGCTTTTTCCCGTATCGGGCTTCAATATAAGTCAAATAATCATCTGCATTTGAAGTTGTTGAAAAGAAAGACCTTGCCTGACTGTCTTTCTTTAAATCAATATATATATAGTCTTTGAAATATCTTTTCGCAAAAAGCTCTTCAACCAAATAAGTTTTTCCAACCTGGCGTGCACCCCAAATAACTAAAGGCTTTCTTCTTGGTGATTTCAACCATTTTTCAAGATCTGCAAGCTTTTTACGTTCCATTTTACCCTCGTAACAACAACGATACAAGTTTTATAACGAATTTTCAACCTTCAAATACAAGTTTTATAAAGAATTTTTAATCTCTAAATACAAGTTTTATAACAAATTTTCAACTTACAAATACAAGTTTTATAAAACTCCTGCCTTAATCCCCGGAATAACCATGCTTTCCGGGCAGAGAGTAAAAGTTTCCACATCAGGATTTAAAGCGATTTTACTTTCGAACCACCAGGCGAACATTTTCATGCGTGAATCTGTAAGAACATCGTTTCCGTTATAGTCTTTTGCAACACTTATATCGGCACCAAAGAGGATATCAGAAGTACGGCGCTCACTGGTCATTATTTTTGTAGAAACTCTGTGAACTGCCTGTTCAAAGGTACTTCCTTTTATATGAGTCTGCTTTTTGGGGAAAGATAAATCTAAGCCTGCCGTATAAATCTTTTTTGCCCCTGCCATAAGGGCAAAGCTCCAGGCAACGGTAGCAACAGAACCGCCGCTTTCCAAAAGACCCTTCCCTTCAAAAGGCTTTTTCAAATCTTTTGCAATTGGAAACGGCGAAGAGCTTATGATAATCTTTTTACACTGGAAACGAAAAACCGCAGGATAACTTACAGCATCAGCAATCAGAATACTTGAAGGCGACTTAAGCCCCGCAATATGCATATAAGCCCAGAACTGTGGATCCGTCAGGACAATAAAATCCGGCTCCACTCCCCCTTTCAGCATGGCACGTAACGCCGTATCTACGCAGATTACAATGCACTTTTCTTTAAGCTTTTTCATGTTCGGGAGTATTTTTTCAAGACTGGGTCCTGCCGCAACAAGAAGCCAGGGGCGCTCATCATTTTCAAAAACTCCGCGGAAAGTTTCAACCCCATCACATAACTCTGCATACTTTGCATTCATGCGGGCATTACGTTCCCAAAGCTTTCCGAATTTCTTTTTAGTGTTTTCATTTATCTGATTTTTACGGATATTACGGTCAAGAAGTTTTTTCACAGAAATAAAATATTCTTCATCATGCTTTATAAATGCAGGATTCAAAACATAATCAATTTTTGTTGAATCCTTTTCGCAAAGAGGAATAATCTGGTCAATTGGACAGCTTAATGCGATTACAAGTTTTTCAATTTCAAAAACACAAGTCCAGTCCAGAATACAAAGAGCTCCGAAAAAATGAGCAGGGTCCGGTTCAAGAAGAACGACTCCCCCATTATTCTCATTCTGACAGGACTTACAGAAATTTCGAAGTTCATAGCCAAGTCCGCAGCCAAGGAAGATTTTTACTCCCTTCTTTTCCATTTCTGGAATTGCATTCCCCGAATCCGGTCTATACTTTGAATGAAGATATGTACCCTTTTCACTTGCAGTCCATTCACCGCTCCGCGCTTTTTCAAGTTTCCAGAAAGGAAACAACTGGCTGACTACCAGTGCCGTCGAAGGGTCACCGACAACATCATCTTGAACTTTGGCAAATGCATTTGAAATGAAATCAATCTGATTTTTATATATATGAGCTAAGGCAGGAAATCTTTTTTTGAAGGCAGAAAGATTATTGTTCCAGATAGAGTTCAATTGTCATGTTCTCCGTAACTGGTGTGCCTGGTTCAGGATTCTGACTTGTAACCCAGCCGCTTCCGTGTATGTTTATGTTCAGATTTTTCTTATCAAGCAAAGGCGAAAGCTCACGCTTATTAAGTCCTGTAAAATCAGGAACTGTTTCACCTACTTCTACACGGGCACTTCGCGGAACAGAAATCATACCATTATGTTCGAGAGATGCTGCACCGCCACGGCTCATTCCAAGGTGATCTATAATTGTATTTGCCGCTTTCTGAATTACAGGAGCCGCAATGCGCCCGCCATAAACTTCGCCTTTTGCTTTTTCAATTACTACATAAAGAATAATTTCCGGCTCTTCTGTAGGAAAAATACCGATACAGCTGGAAATAAAATCTGTATCAGAATACCCGCCCTTTTCTTTATCTGCCATCTCTGCAGTTCCGGTTTTTGTTCCGATTGAAATATCTGAAATGTTTGCACGGGTTCCGTTACCACGAAGAGATGTTGTTTCCATACAGCTTAAAACATAACTTGCAGTCTCGCTCTTGAAAACTCTTTCTTTATATTCCGGTTTATGTTCGTAATAAAGAGTTCCATCTTTATTTGTCACACGATTTATTACGGAAAGCTTTACTGGAACGCCACCGTTAGCAATAGCAGTTGCAGCCTGCACCATCTGAAGAGCTGAAACTGTTATTTCCTGGCCGATTGCGATTGTTGGCTTTGAGCGGCCTGACCATGAAGGAGAACTTGTATCTTTTACCAGAGCAGCACTTTCACCGGAAAGCTCAATTCCTGTTTTCTGTCCAAAACCAAGACCACGGATGCGGGCAATAAAATCGTCTTCTGAAATACGGTCCGAAATCTGACCAATGGCATCGTTACATGAATAGCTGATTGCATCACGAGGAGTAAGCCATCCATGTTTTTCAAGACACTTGATTCTGATTGCTTCGCTTCCGGGTTTTCTATATTCATACATTCCGTCACAAAGGAAACTGTCTGTCTGAGTGATACGACCTTCATCATAAAGAATTGAAACTGTAAAGATTTTAAAAACAGATCCCGGCTCATAAGCTTCCATACGCAAGTGGTCAAACTGCTGTTCACGACTTGCACTTCCGTATTCATTAAGATCTACTTCCGGAAGACTTATATAGGAAAGGATTTCTCCTGTTGTAGCGTTTGCCGCAATCATCATCATGCTCTGACACTGAGTTTCTTTTACTGTTTCAAAAGCAATCTGTTCAAGACGATACTGAAGGTCTGCATCAATAGTAAGATAAACATTTTTTCCGCTTTCAAAAATGCCGTCTTTTTCAGTTGAAGCAAGAATCTCCTGTTGTGAATATTCAATGCCGCTCATTCCCTTTCCTTCATTTCCCATGTATCCGATAAGGTGAGAAGCAAGAGAATGATTCGGATAAATTCGGCCAGGCACTTTATCAAAAGTAACGTAATTATATCCGAACTCATCAGTTACCGTTTTTACATCCTGATATACGCTTTGATCGACTTTCTTCCTTAAATAAGCAAATTTTTTTCCATCATGTTCAGAAAGATTTGATAAAACAGCTTCTTTTGAAAGTCCAAGAACAGGTGCCATTCGTCCGGCAAATTCATCAGGATTTTTTACTTTGGAAGGGGTATAACCGATATCATAGAAAACAGTCTGAACTGCAAGCGGTGCTCCGTTACGGTCAACTATAGCCCCGCGTTCAGCTTCAATTTTCGTATAATTAATATTTTTTACAGGAATAAAAGCAAGACGACCGAACTGTACAAGAATACCAATTACAGCAAGTACTGCTAAACCGAGAAGAATTCTGCATCTGATTGTTTTAAAAAAAGAGTCGTTATCCCCTGCCACATATAAATAATACTCCGTATTTTATCCTAATTTCAAGATATTAAATTACCGATATTCAGAATATGCAAGTATACAATTATGTGAATTATCACCAGAAAACACGAAAACTCCCTTCTTTGAACCTGAATTTCCCGAAAAAACAGGCAAGACCGACATTAAATCACAGAAATTCCTTTGATATTAATGTTCCACGCGTTTTTTCTTTCAAATCTTTCCTTATTACTCTTGGAAATGGACTTACAAAATCAGGAGAAAACTTAAAAAAATACATAAAAGCTATCCTTTTAAGCACACTTGCATTTATTTTGACTTTTTCAGTAGTTTTCGGGATTTTTGCATACACTTCATGGAATGAAAACCATGCTTCACCTTTAAAACTTGAAGCCGATCCTGAAACTGAAATATCCCGTCTGGATAAAATGATGGCCGATTTTGCCATGGAAAATTACGGTAATATCAAAGAAAACGGTGATATTACAGATGCCATCAATGTGAATATGGTATTCAGTCAGCCTGTAACTTTCCAGAATTACAAAGTACAGAAAGGTGACACTATTTCAGGCATAGCAAAAAAATTCGGACTTACCAATATTTCAACTCTTATCTCTGTAAATGATATTGGTAACGTTCGTTCCCTTGGTGCCGGACAAAAACTCAAAATTCCTTCAATTGATGGTATTACATATAAAGTAAAAGCAGGTGAAAGTCTTGCTTCAATTGCAGCAAAAAATAATATTTCCCTGGATGCAATTCTGGATGTAAACGATCTTTCAAGTGAAATCCTTCAGACAGGACAGATACTTTTCCTGCCTGGTGCAAAACTTGACCAGAAAACTTTGAACCTTGCTATGGGAGACCAGTTCATCTGTCCTATTAAGGCAAGCTACCGCATGAGTTCAGCCTTCGGTCCTAGACTTGATCCAATTACAGGTAAAAAGAGCTACCATAAAGGTCAGGATTTTTCATGCCCGACAGGAACCCCGATTTATTCTTCAATGGGCGGAAAAGTGATTTTCTCTGGCGAATCATGGCTTTACGGAAAGCACATTATCATCGATCACGGAAACGGTTACCAGACTCTGTATGCACATATGTCAAAGACAATTGCAACAAAGGGAACTTATGTAACACAGGGAACAAGGATCGGACTTGTAGGAAATACAGGTTATTCAACAGGTCCTCACCTGCACTTTACAGTTTACAAAAACGGAAATCCTGTAAACCCAATGTCAGTAATCAAAAACTAAAAACGAAATCAAATAATCAAAAGGCGGAAAAATAAAATGTCAAACATGTCAATTTGCGGATGCTGCGGAAGAACAACAGATAAAGTTTTCCCTTTCTGTCCATGGTGTGGAAATTCAAAAGTTGCTTCAGATTCTAAAAATGATCGGGAAGTACTGGCTCAGAATCTTGCAGACAAGAAGCATGCAGAACAGTTTGAACATATGGAAGAAATCGGCCGCCAGATTGATGAACTGGAAAGAGAACTTTCCGTTCTGGTTTTAAGCGCGGAGATGGCTAAATGAAAAAACTTCTGGCTTTTGCTTCAGCACTTTTTTGTGTGCTTCCTGCATTTGCAAAAATCTCATTTGAAAATCCTGATATCAGCAGTAAGGACGAAGTAGTTTATATTGTTGATTATAAAACAACCGGCTCATGGTCTTACAAATCAGTGTTCTATTCAAAATTGAATGAGAATACTCCTGATTCAAAAAAGCAGATTCTTTCCTGCTTTCCTGAACGGATGGAACTTTTATCTCTTCTGAATAAACCAGTTCTTCAGATACGTAACCGTTACGGCATCGCCCGTTATTACGTTTCGACTGATTCTATTTCCTGGGTGAAACAGCTTTCAGACATTCCCCTTTCTGCAAGTGTAACAACGCCTTACGCTTCAAGCTCTGACGGAAAATGGATCTGCTATATTTCTAAAAGCGGAACTGCTACAGGGAAACTGATTCTTGAATCAACTTCAACAGACAAAAAAATTGAGCTTTGTGATGACATTCTTTTTTCTTACGACAAAGTTCCTGTAAAATGGTCACCTGACGGATCAATTCTTGTTTATGAAAAAAAAGGAAACGTTTATTTCTGTTCTCCTGATGCCTTAAGCCGCGGGGTAGAAGCTGAAGAACGTTTCAGGAAAATAGGACGGGGATCCATCAACTCTGTTGAATGGGCTTCTGAACATTACCTTGTTTACATTGATGACTACATGGTTTACCGCATCAATTCCCGCGAACTCTACACAACAGGCCTTTACGCAGGCATTATAGGACAGGGAACTGCCATCGGCCGCTTGCCATTCCAGTTCAATTCAAATCATGACAACTTCTCTGTTTCAAATGATGCAACCTCTCTTGTAATTGCACAGGACAGAAAGAATTTTACATACTTCAAAACGCTTGTTAATTCATGTGATTACATGGATATTCTTTTTTCAAAACCATATACCGATTCAAAAGCTTCTCTTTCAAACTATTCGGTTTTCTGGGACAAAAGAGGAGAACCTATTCTATGGCTTGAAAAACTTCCTTTTGACTCAACAAAAGTTCAGGGTTCTGTTCTAAAACTGGGAGAGAATTCCCGTGCTGTTCTTGAGATTGAAGATTCAGGACTCCCATCAATTTCTCCTGACGGAAAGAAAGTTGCTTTTTTTGCGGGAAACACCCTTTACATTTACGATATAAATACCTGGGACAGAATTGCGCAGATTTCAGGTGAAAAAATAATCAGTGTTGTATGGGAAAATAATTCTTCTATTTTCATTGGAGGAAACAAAACAATCCGAAGATGGAAAGTAGGAAATGCAGATGCTGATACCATTACAATCTCATCTGCTGATTCAGTTTTCTTTGACACAATCTCAAATGCAATTATAGCAGAAACAGAACCTGGGAAACGATTTTACTATAGTCCATTAAACGGCAAATGGAAACCTTCCGCAAATATTCAGGAAATTACCCCTTCTGCTCAGAACGGACGTTACCGTGTATACTGCGGAACAACGCCAAATCCACTTTATGAAAATGCAATTTATGTCCGCACATTAAGTAAAAAAGCAGTCACAAAACCTCTTTATGAATCAAGTACTGCAAAAATGGCTGAAAAACAGAAAGTTGCCTTAATTTTTGATGCCTACGACAATGCCGACGGTCTTCCAAAAATTATTTCATCTTTAAGCAAATTCAATATACCCGGAACTTTCTTCCTGAACGGAGAATTTATCCGCCGCTACCCTTCTCAGGTTCGCCAGATTTCCCTAAACGGATACGAATGCGCATCTATGTTCTTTACTACAACTGATCTTACAGAAAATGCATTTATCGTAGATGCAAACTTCATTGCCCGCGGACTTGGACGCAACGAAGATGAATTCTTCCAGTGTACAGGAAAGGAACTTTCCCTTTACTGGCACGCACCTTTCTATGAAAGCAACCCTTTAATAGAAGAAGCCGGTAAAAATGCAGGATATGAATATATAAATTCACCCCACATACATTCAGACAATGTTACTTTACGCCAGATGCAGGAAGGAAAAACGTATCTGAATCCGGAAGAATTAATAGAAGAATATGTAGATCTTATAAAAGCTACCCGTGGGGGCATTATTCCAGTCACAATAGGAATTCCTCAAGGGGGACGGCCTGAAAACCTTTGGGAACACATTGATCTTCTGATTAACACCCTTCTTGATGAAAATTTCGAGCTTGTTACTGTCAGCAGATTATAATTAATGCAAGGGGATACTGCCAGGTATCCCGTATTTTTGATTTAACTTGTATTTCAACCGTTTTTTTTCTATCTTTTAAATATATACAAAATACAAAAGGAGATTTTTGTTATGGCAGACGACGAAAACACTAAAAAAGCCAGAAAGAAATCATTTCTTTCCAAGCCATCAACCTGGATGGTTCTCATCATTCTGGCTGTAGCAGTTGCATCAAGCTTTTCCTGTTTCTATGTAGTTGATGAAACAGAACAGGCTGTTGTTACAAGACTTGGAAAATATCTGAAGACAACTGATGCAGGACTTCAGTTTAAGCTTCCTTTCGGAATCGACAAAAATTACAATGTTCCTGTAAAAATCGTTCAGACAGAACAGTTCGGCTTCACCACTGTAAAAGCCGGCCGCAACAATGAATACAGAAATAACGTAACAGATGAATCTTCAATGCTTACTGGTGACCTGAATATTGTGGATGTTGAATGGATTATCCAGTACCGCATTGTTGACCCGAAACAGTGGCTCTTCGGAGTTTATGAAAAGAACACAACAATCCGCGACATTTCACGTTCAGTAATCAATGAACTGGTTGGTGACCGCGCTATTTTAAATGTTATGGGTCCGGATCGTGAAGAAATCCAGACTCTTGCCATGGACATGATGAACGAAAATTTCAAAAACCTTGGGCTTGGCATCAAAGTAAACACAGTACAGCTTCAGAACATTGTTCCCCCTGAAGGAGTTCAGGCTGCCTTTGAAGACGTAAACAAAGCCATCCAGGACATGAACCGCTTCATCAACGAAGGTAAAGAATCTTACAATGCCCAGGTTCCTAAAGCACAGGGTGAAGCCGACAGACTTATCCAGCAGGCTGAAGGTTATGCCGCAGAACGCGTAAACATGGCAAAAGGTGATGTTGCACGTTTCAATGCCGTTTACGAAGAATACAAACGTTCACCAAAAGTAACACGTGAACGTATCTACCTTGAAACAATGGAAGAAATCCTGAATGGTGAACAGAAATCTGACATCATCGACAGTGAACTTAAAAATGTTCTTCCTGTAAAAACTCTGGGAGGTACAAACTAATGGCTAAAGCAATGAAAAAATTTATTTCGGCAATTGTTACAATCGTAATCCTTCTGGTTATTTTCCTTTTCCTTGGACCTCTCTACATTGTAAACGAAGGTGAACAGGTTGTTGTTACACGCTTCGGAAGCATCGTAAATACACATACAGAAGCCGGTCTTTACCTTAAGGCACCTTTTGTTGATCAGGTAACAACTTATCCAAAACTGGTTCTTTCTCTGGACGGAGACCCACAGCGTATTCCTACAAAAGAAAACCAGTACATTATCGTAGATACAACCTCACGCTGGGTTATCGAAAACCCTGCCCTGTTCTATCAGAACTTTACAACACTGAACAATGCTTACAACAAGCTTTCAGACATTGTTGACTCTTCAACACGTACAGTTATTACACAGAACAGACTGAGTGAAATAGTCCGCAGCTCAAATATCATCAATGATGCAAAAAATGAAGCAGACTCTGCAACTGATGAAGATACAAGAGAAATTGCTGAACTTGTAAATGTAAATACTGTAAATGAAGTCGTAACAAAAGGACGCCGTGAACTTTCACGCCAGATGACAGAAGCTGCAAACCGTCTTGTTCCTGAATACGGAATCAAAATCATCGACATTCTGCCGCGCCAGGTAAAATACTCAGATGAACTTACAGATTCTGTTTACTCAAAAATGATTAAGGAAAGAAACCAGATTGCCCAGGCTTACCGCTCAAACGGTGAAGGTAAAAAGGCTGAATGGCTTGGTAAACTTGAAAACAAGAAACAGACAATTTCTTCTGAAGCTTACAAAAAATCAGAAGAGATTAAAGGTAATGCCGACGCTGAAGCAGCCCGCATTTACGCAGATTCTTACAACAAAGATCCTGAATTCTACACATTCTGGAAAAGTATGGAATCTTACAAAAAGACAATGAAAGCAAACAGCGCAACATACTCAACAGGTATGGATTACTTTGACTATCTGTATTCCCCTGATGGAAAAAGATAATCACATTAAAAAAAGGAAACTGAAATGAATATTATATCGTTTGAAAAAAACACACTGAAACTGAACTCTGGTATTCTGGAAGAAAATTTTGGGAAAATGAGTTTTTCATCCATAATTACCGAAAAAGGTGTTCTGGTTCATGTTGAAAAATCAAATGATGAATATTCATTCGACTACTCCAGCTGGACTTTCCAGAACGTCAAGAGTTTTGACACAGACACAGGACGCCGTGTTTTCTTTCTTGGGGAATGTCCTTTTGAGAAAACACCGTCTACCCTTCTAGACCTTCTGGAAGGCGACAAAGCCTTTGAAGCAGGTATGGCCGTTATCCGCATTCTGACAGATGCCGCTCTTTCAAAGCCGGAGCTCTGCTACACAGGGGCCGGCGGCATCCTTCTGAATCTGGAAAGTGAAACAGAATATTCAGCTCTTATTCTTCCAGGAACTCTATTTACAAACGCTACGGCCGGTCTTTCCGACGAAGAAAAAGCCCGCAACATCAATTCCTGGATAAATCCGACACTTTACGGAAATCAGGCTCTGCGTTTTGCCCGTTCAAATCTTGCATATAGAATTCTTACAGGAAGGCTTCCTTTCCCTGAAGTAAATACAATTGAACGAAACGCCGACATTCTGGATAAAAAATATCTGCCGCTTGAACTATGTGTACCGGGCATTGATGAAAAGCTTACACAGAAAATCAATTCAGAACTTGAACTGAATTCTGCAAAAGTAAATATTCCTGGCAAAAAAGAAAAGAAAAGCCTTGCAGCAAAACTTAATGACGACAGACCAAGAAATGAGTCCGATGCTCAGAAAGCTGCCCGACTTCAGGCAGAATATGTGAAAGCTGTATCTGCATATCCTATGGAACTTCTTGAAGCCTGCAAGGAAAAGTCCAATTCTATTTCAGACGGAGATTTTTCAAAAAAAGCATCCGAATACATGGCTAAGAAAAACGCACGTGTTGCCGCAAAAAGAAAAATCCGCAGAAATACAGGTATTATTGTTACAGCCTCAATTATTTCCCTTGTTCTCATAATACTTATTGCAAACACAATAAAAACAAACGGTCTTGATAAAACAACAAAAGGTCTTACAGCAGAACAGGTTGTTGAATCCTGGTACCAGCAGATAAACGCACTGGATACCGTTTATATTTCAGACGCCGGAAAAGGAAAAGCCCCGAACAATGTTGCAAACATCGTAAGCCAGATGTATGTTATCGGAAAAAACCGTCAGGCTTATTCACGTGACCGTGGCATTCAGAATCCTGCTGCCTTTTTCCTTTCTCTTAAGAAAGATACGCAGATAAATGAAGGCGGACTTTACGGCGTTACAAACCTGACACTCAACGATGAAGTAAAAAACATGGATGTTAGAATTCCTGTAAAAAAGGAAAAGGTTCCTGCCATTACAGAGGATAAAGGCATTTCAGTTTACAATAAAATGAATTCTGTTCAGCGGGCACATTACTACATAATCCACACAGAAGCAGAAGAACTTTTTGTTGAAGAACAGACAGAACTCATTACCCTTACATTCATGAAAGACCGCTGGATTATTACAGACATTGCCCAAACAGTGGTTCCTGTAAAAGTTGACTCAAGAGCATTCTTCAAAGACTATTTCAGTGTTCTTGAACTTTGTGACAACGACTCTCAGGCCGCTGTCCGCGTTCTTCGAAACAAATATCCATGGCTTCCGGACCAGAAAGCTTTTGAACTGGAAATTGCCCGGCAGAAAGCTGCGGCTGAAGAGTTCAACCGCAACATGGGACTTTCTTCTTCACAAAATTAAACTTCGTATTCTTTTTCAGCTTCCACCACTTCAACATTCGGGAAACCGTTTTCATTCAGGAACTTCTGGAAGAAAGTAACGGTTTCCTTTTCACCGTGAACAAGGAATATTTTCTTTAAGTTTGAAGTATCTATTGCCTTAAGCCAGTCCAGCATTTCTGTATAGTCAGCATGAGCGCTGAAAGCATTAATCTGTTCAACATTTGCTTTCACTTCATACTTATCCCCAAGAATCATTACCTCTTTCTGGCCGTCACGGATCTTCCGTCCCAAAGTATTTTCAGCCATATATCCAACAATAAGGATTGTATTTTTAGGATTACTGATTTCATTTGCAAGATGATAAAGAACTCGCCCCGCTTCGCACATACCATCAGCCGAAATAATAATCATAGGACCTTCCATCTTATTCAGGCGCTTTGATTCTTCAACGCTTGTAGTATAGGAAAGAGAACTGAATCCAAAAGGATTTTTGTGATGTTTTAAAAATGCTTCATTTACAGATGCGTCATAGCATTCAGGATGTACGCGGAAAACCGATGTTGCATTTGAAGCCATTGGTGAATCCACATAAATCGGAACTACAGGAATCTTTTTCTGGTCTGTAAGAAGATGCAAATAAAAGACCAGTTCCTGAGCACGTTCAATAGCAAACGACGGAATAATGATTTTCCCTTTTTTTGCACAGGTATCACGCACAATTCTAATAAGTTCTTTCATTGCAGAATCGCTGTCTTCATGTTTTCTGTCACCATAAGTTGACTCAAGGAAAATGTAATCAGGAGCCGGAACTTCTGTTGAAGGATTACGGATTATAGGTTTCTGCTTCCGCCCGATGTCACCTGTATAAAGAATATTTACTTTGCGGTCACCGTCATAAACGTCCAGAGAAACAAAAGCGGAACCAAGAATATGTCCTGCATCAAAAAACTGAAATTCTGCATTACGGGAAAGCATCATTTTTCGGTTATAGGAAACAGAAATAATCTGATTTGCAGTCTTTACACAATCAGCTTCATCAAAAAGTGGTTTCCAGTGAAATTTTTCTTTTTTCTTTGCAGCCTGTTTTGCAAGGAATTCTGCATCTCGTGCCTGAATACGGGCACTATCCATCATGACAAGGTTCGCTATGTCACGTGTTGCAGGTGTAGCATAAATATTTCCTTCATACCCTTTTTTGGTAAGGACTGGAAGAAGGCCACAATGGTCAAAATGGCCGTGAGTCAGAATAACTCCGTCCAGGGAATCCATATCAAAGTTAAAATCGCGATTTTTCCTGTCAGATTCTTTTCGTTTTCCCTGAAAAGCACCACAGTCAATCATTATTCTTCTGCCGTTTACATCAATGACATGCTTGGACCCTGTAACTTCCTGTGCTGCACCAAGTGAAAAAAGCTTTATAGACATAGTTACCTCCTGCTGAAAATTCATCTATATATATTGTAACTCCAAAACCTCTATTTTTCAAAAGAAAATCAAAGTTTACAGAATTGTTTTATTTGATATATAATGGTAAAGATGTATCAAAGGTTGTTTAGTGAGCCTCCAAATAATATTGTTGAACATGGGAAAGCTCATTTTGGGACATTTTCACCAGTTTCTTCTCGAATTGACATAAAAGGAATGCGTGCCCCTTATGCGGGAGTCCCTTTACCAGCCTTTATTTCAAATTTCCGAATCAAAAGCCGCGTTTCTTTCGGGTTCAACATGGGAGATTATATTGGCTATACAGAGTTCATTGATTTCAAGGTTTTCGGATTAGCTGAAGTAACATTCTGGAACAAGGAAACAGGAAAACGAAACGCATATCATTCTATTATGCCGGCACGCCGTCGCTTCGTTCCTGTAAAAACAACACAAGGCCTTTGTGCCTGTTACCAGAGAAAACGTAAAATCAGGCTTTTCTGGGAAGATTCCCACGATTTTTTCAAATGTGAATTCCGCCTTAAAGGTGATGACGTAAGGCCTTCGGCAAAGGGAAAAATGATCTCCATGAGAAACGATTCCCTTCACACAGACATGCTGTTTGTTAATCCCGCTCCAACTTCATCCCGTGTTACCGCCTCGTGGCTGTCTTCAATGAAAATCCGCGGAACCCTCCACACCTTTAACAAAAACTATGTTCAGGAACATAAAGTAGAGGAAGGCATTGCTCTTCTGTCCATGAACCGTTCCTATTTTAAATTCCACACAAATACAATCATATGTACCGGGCTTGGCCAGGTTCGCGGAAAAAATATCCTCTTTTCAATTTCTGTAGGAAACATTGATGCAGCTGACAACAACAGATACAACAGCAATGCTTTAATTATAGACGGCAATTCAACTGCACTTCCACCAGTGGTCATTACACATCCTTTCGGAGTAAACCAGAACTGGATAATTCAGGATACAGAAGGAATGATTGATCTGACTTTTACTCCTGTTTCAGTTAATAAAAGAACTGTAAATATAATTTTAATGCGTAGTCACGCTACAAACATATACGGCACATTTGAAGGAATTCTACTATCAAAAGACGGCGAAAAAATTGTGCTGAAAAACTTCCCTGGCTTTATAAACAGAAACAGAGTCAGGGTGTAAGTGAGGTGAGAGATGTCTGATGATTTTAAATCTATGACTGCTGACTGGGAGCCGGGAACTCTGGAAAAAACCAGAAAGAATATCGGGGATCTCAGTGAATCTGAAGCAAGAGAAATGTCTCAGAAACTTGGAGGCCAGGTTCTTTACGAAAAATCTTCTCCAGCTTCTTCTGCATCACGCTCTTCAAAACAAGGAACAGGCCGCATTATACGAAATACCACATCAAGTGCAGGAGGCTCTTCTATGAATAAAACATCAAGTACTGGTTCTGGAGTTCCTGCAGGAGGCAGACGCCGTAACCAGGAAACTCTTCCTGCTATTTCTAAAAAAACTGCTAGTCTCATCAATAAAACAATGATGAGTTATGAATACCAGATTAAACCGAACTATGGAATCTTCAACTTTCTACTGAACTTCCAGAAAAACGGCTCTGAAAAAATTATCCCTGCATTCTTTGAATCAAATCTTAAAAACCACATTACAACCATGGAAACTTTCATTACTATCATCAAAACTTTGATTCAAATTTCCCCGGCAACTTACAAAGCAAAAATAGTAAATGATCCGGATCCTAAATTCAAATTTTTACGCATGGTTGCAGGATGGCAGATTGCTCCAATTAAAAACGAATATGCTGCACTTAAAGAAAAAACAGAACCACTTATCGTTCAGGACCTTATTCCGTTTATCCGCACACTTTATAAGCCCCTCATTACAATTTATTACTACGGCGACACAAAAATCCCGAAACTGTTGAAAGAAATTTATAATGACGAATGTGCTTATCCTGAAGCTCCAAAACAGAAACTTTCAGACATGGCAAAACAAGCCATTACACAATGGTTATACATCGATAATGAAATCATAAAGAAGTGTTACCCTCTCCTTATGAGAATGTGCTCTGATACTTTCTATACAAGAGATGATTTCTTCCGCGCTCAGATTGCAGAAATCCTTAAATTCGAAGGGCTCCACAAATTCGATCTTCTTCTCCCGGAAAAACCAAAAGTTGAACCGATAAGAGAAGAAAAGAAAGCACCTCCTCCACCAGCAAAAGGATTAAAAGATGCAACTGTAAATACAGGGCTTAAACTTCTGGAACAGTTTTTCCCTCAGGCTGGTTTTTCAAATCTGGAAAGTCATCCAGACTTATTCCCTTACTTTCAGCCGTTATATAAATTCCCGGAAGGATTCAATATGCTTTCACCAGAAAATCCCATAATGGTGACTATTGTTCTTGTAAGAATTATTGAAGACTGTTTCCAGGGACTCAGAAACGTTCACTTTGTTATTCCTGATAACACAAAACAGGGCTCAGAAACTATTCATGATGTCCTTGATGAATGGTCAGCATACCGCGAAGATGTTTTCGGACGTCTTTACTGTGAACCATTAATCAGTCTTGTAAACTCAACATATTCACAGGCAGACTTCCCGATTTCCCAGTACGGAAAAAAACTATTTACTTCCCTTCTCTGGCAGACCACTTATCACTTTATGCCATCGTTCAAGTTTGAACAGCTTCTTCTTGAACATCCAAGTGATGAAAGCAAATATAAGCCTCTTTTCACAAGATCTGACTTTACACGAAAATATTTGACTCTGGTTGTAAATGAATGTGACAAAATGGCTAAAACCAAAAGTGAAGTTAAGCTCCTTTCAAACCCTTGGGAACATTACCGCTTCCACATTCAAAATGAAGTTTCAAAACGTCTTGATGTTCTCCTTGGCGGGCAAAATTACAGTCCAAGCACAAATGCAACAAACGCAAACCTGCTTAAATATACACTCTGTTTTGTTGCAGTTCTTGACTGGTGGATTAACAACCCTGAAAGCCCGGCTTACGACACAGAACCAATGCACATTTACCGCGTTTCATCTGAAGACGGAAAGCCGATGTTCAGCGTTCCTGAAAGAAATGACCAGAACAAGCTTTTTGCCGAAGCCGTAAAAGCTGCATACATGAAGAAAGCTAACTAATTAATTTTTTGGAGGAGCCCAGTCTACTGCAAGACTGCGCTCGTCTTTGTTACGGATTCTCTGGTAAACGTAACAGTCAGCACTATGAATAACCATTCCTTTCATACGTGACAAATATGCCACAATAGGCTGGGGATATTTCGGATTACAGCACTTTGCAAAAGTGAAGATGAAGTTTGAAGTATCCCCTATTTTTATTTTCTCTACTTTAGGAAGATTTTCTTCTTCGCCTTCCTTTTTCTTTGCCTTTGGCCTGTGATGGACACGTTTATTTTCGTCTGCAGGTTTTTCTTCCTTACGCTCATCAAAGAAATCTACGTTATTCTGCGTAAGCCACGAATGGATTTTCTGCCGCGCTTTTGAAGTTTTTGCAATCTTGTACTGACTTTCAGTTGGATGAGCCTGAGGATTTGTAAATACTTCAATAATCTGTGTATTCTGCAAAGGTTCATCAAGACTGATGATCTTGCCGTTAGCTTTAGCACCTACAATCTTTTCGCCTACACCTGAATGAATGGCGTATGCAAAATCTATGGCGTTTGCTCCCTGAGGCAGACGGATAACGTCACCTTTCGGAGTGAAAACATAAATCTCATCTTTGAGAAGATCATTCTTAAGCTCGTTGAAAAAGCCTTCATCAGCAAAATTATTTTTTTTCAGTTCCTGAAGCTGATTGAAAATGCCAAGCTGACTTTCTGTTACATTATCCTTGTTGGTTCCTTTTTTATAAAGCCAGTGACTGGCAACACCATGTTCCGCCATATTGTGCATTTCTTTTGTACGAACCTGGATTTCAAGCGGTCTGCCCTGACACATAACAGTTGTGTGAAGAGACTGATATCCGTTTGCCTTTGGCATGGCAATATAATCTTTAAAACGGCCGTCCATTGGCGCCCACATTTCGTGAACAATGCCTATAAGAGTATAACATTCAGTTGTAGTGTTACAGATTATGCGGAGAGCAAGAAGGTCATACAATTCCCCTGCTTCAACATTGCGTTTACGCATTTTCTGATAGATTGAATAGAAATGTTTTGCACGGCTTGAAATTGTAACGTGAATATTTAATTTTGCAGCCTGACTCGTAATTTTTTCTACAGCTGAATTCAGGTAAGCTGCACGTTCATCCTGTTTCTGTGCAACAATAGCCTTTATCTGCTGGAAAACATCAGGATTTGTATATTTAAGGCTTAAATCTTCAAGCTCATTTTTTTCTGCCTGCATACCAAGACGGTCTGCCAGGGGCGCCCAGATTTCTATTACTTCCTTGGCAACAGCTCTCTGATTTTCATCTGCATATTTTTTTAAGTTTCGCATTTTGTCCAGACGATCCGCAAGCTTTAAAAGAATAATGCGGACATCGTCAGACAGTGCAAACATCATTTTACGGATAGCATCCGCCTGAAAGCTTGTATTCGAAGCCTTTGAAAAGAAAGCGATTTTTGCAGCCCCTTCTACAAGTTTTGCAGGAACTTCGCCAAATTTGTTCTTAAGGTCTTCAACAGTAACCTGCTCTGAAAGTGAATTATGGAGAATAGCGGCAATAATTGTGCTGGCATCCAGTTTGTTTTCAGCAAGAATGAAAGCAACACGGAGCACATGAACATAGTTTTCGGGATTTTTCCCGCAAAGTTCAACATAATAATTCCATGCCTCTGAAATACGGCTTTTATCAGAATCGGAAAAATAACCGAATGATCCCAGAAACTCAGCCAGAAGTTCATCAGGCTTTGTTATATCACTTTTAAATACTGCCTTTTCCATACTTATAGTGTAACAATTTTTAGCCAGTATTTTCCACTATTTTTTTTAAAGTATTTCTTGTATACTATAAATCAGGGTGGAAAATTCATGGCATATGTAAAAAATCTCTTTGATCAGAACTTTATTCAGTACGCTTCATACGTTATCCGTGACCGTGCTATTCCTGATATTGTTGACGGGCTTAAGCCTGTACAGCGCCGCATCCTTCACACAATGCTTAAAACTGATGACGGCCGCATGGTAAAAGTTGCAAACGTAGTTGGTAAGGTAATGGCTTACCATCCTCATGGAGATGCTTCTATTTACACAGCTCTCGTAAACCTTGCAAACAAAGAAATCTTTATCGACAAACAGGGAAACTTCGGTAACATGTACACTGGTGACAGTGCATCAGCTCCCCGTTACATAGAATGTCGTCTGCGTCCGATTGCAAAAGATATTCTTTATAATCCAAAAATTACAGAATATGTTCCAACTTATGACGGACGTGATACAGAACCTGTTGTATTCCGCGCAAAACTTCCTCTCTGTCTTATTATGGGAGCCGAAGGTATTGCCGTTGGTATGAGTACAAATATCTTAAGTCACAACATTCACGAAGTAATCGAAGCTGAAAAGAAGTGTCTAAGAAAAGAACCTTTTCAGCTTTATCCTGACTTCCCTACCGGCGGTCTCATAGACGTTTCAAACTATGAAGACGGGCTTGGAAAAATTGTTACACGTGCAAAAATGGATTTGAGTGACGAAAAGAAAATCGTCATTACAGAACTTCCATATGGCTCAACTTCAGAAAGCCTTACAGACTCTATTGAAAAGGCCGCCAAAAACGGAAAAGTAAAAATCGCTTCAATCAATGACTTTACTTCAAAGTCTGCAAATATTGAAATCAAGCTGCCACGCGGTGTTTACGCAAAAGATGTTGTAGATTCTCTCTACGCCTTTACAGACTGCGAACAGACAATTTACTGTAACCTTCTGGTTATCAAAGACAACATGCCTGTAAAAATGACCTGTACTCAGGTTATTGAATATCATGCAAAACAGCTGGTAGGTGTTCTGAAAGACGAGCTGGAACTTGAAAAATCGGAACTCTTTGAAAAACTTCATCTCCGAACTCTTGAAAGAATCTTCATTGAAGAACGTATTTACAAGAAGATTGAAACTCAGAAAACTGAAGAAGGTGTTTACAAGGCTGTTTACGACGGATTCAAGCCTTTCAAAGCAGAACTAATACGTGATATTACAGACGAAGACATCGATCACCTTTTGAAAATCCCTATCCGCCGCATCTCTCTTTACGACATCAATAAAAACCGCGAAGAAGTTAAAGCTATTAACGACCGCATTAAAGAAATCAACAAACTTCTGAAACACCTGGTTGATTACGCAATTTCATGGCTTGAAGGAATAGAAAAGAAACTTCCTGCGGAAAGCATGAAACGTATGTCAAAGATTACTAACATCAACACAGTTGATGTTAAGACTGTTGTTAAACGTGACCTTGCTTTGAAATACGATGAAGAAAAAGGATACCTTGGGACAGAAGTAAATTCCGGCGAAGAAAAGATGAAAGTTACTCCTTACGACCGAGTTATTTATGTTCGTAAAAGCGGTATCTGGTCTGTAACTGATACACACAAAAAACTCTTTATAGGACCTGGCATGTGGTATTGTGGCCTTGCAGACAAGGAAAGCCTTTCAAAGGTTCTTTTCACAATCATTTACCGCGACCCGGCAACACAGTTCGTATACATCAAGCGCTGTAAGATTGCGGGCTATATCATGAACCGCGACTATTTCTTTGCTCCAGATGACATGGAAGTTCTCCACGTTGATACACGTAAAAACTTCACATTCTCCCTGCACTACGTAAAAAAGCCCCGTCTCAAGAACCTTACAGAAAAATTCAAGACTGACGGTTTTGAAGAAAAATCCCTTAAGGCAAAGGGCGTGCGTATTGTAGCTAAAGAAGTTGAATCGATTAGTGTAAACTAAAAAAATTGTCACAGGGATTCGATTTTAAGTTAGCAAAATCGAATCCCTGTGACATTCAAACAAAAAGATGAAAACCCTTACAAAGAAAATTGAATTTAAGGAAATTATAAAAGGTTCAACATTCCTCTCGGAGCTTATTCCCTGCGAAAGCCAGGCGGAAGCAAGAGAGATTCTTCGCCAGCAGAAGGCCAAATATGCCGACGCCACACATGTAGTTCACGCTTTCATTACAGGAAAAGGTGCCGAAGTCATGGGTATGAGCGATGACGGTGAACCGTCAGGGACTGCAGGCCGCCCTGTTCTTGATGTATTAAAGGGAAGCGGGGCCACAAACCTGATTCTTACAGTAACCAGATGGTTCGGCGGAACACTTCTTGGAACAGGCGGACTTGTAAAAGCTTACGGAAACGGTGCCAAAGGAGTTATTCAGAATGCTCTGGAACAGAACGCCTTTGAAGAACTCATAGAAAAAACAGACTTCAGTTTTCACACAGATTATTCTCTTTTAAAACCTATTAAAAATCACTTTTCTGAATTTCACCTTTATGACCTTCAGGAAGATTTCGGAACTGACATTACAATCAGCGGAAAAATCCGTAGCGATGAAACCGATTCTTTTATCCATCTTTTAACAGAATTATCAAACGGACGTATTTCTGCTATATTAAAATAGATATTCAACTCACAAACAAACTGCTGCATTCTCAGGAAGTTTTCCTTGGTAGCAATTATGAATTGTGAATTGTGAATTGTGAATTGTGAATTACAATGAACATAGCACTTTTTACAGAATCAGAAATTAACGCTCCCCTTTCAATTAAAGATGAACGTGGAGAGCACATAGTAAAAGTTCTTCATAAAAAAGAAGGTGACACTTTCAAAGCGGGAATCGTTGGCGGCATGGTTGGAACTGCAACCATTAAAAAAATCGAAAAAGACGAAATCAGCTTTTCTTTTTCACCTGAAACTCCAGGCCTTGAACCTCAGCCGCTTATCATGATTATCGGTTTTCCGCGCCCTATACAGCTTAAACGTCTTCTCCGAGATATTGCGGCTCTTGGCGTAAAAGAAGTTCACCTTACAGGAACAGAGCTTGGCGAAAAATCCTACATGCAGTCAAATCTTGTGGAACATGGAACCGCGTATAAAATGCTTTTAGACGGAACCGTTCAGGCAGGAACGACCAGTGTTCCGGAACTTTTCCTTCATAAAACCCTTTCTGAATGCATGGAATCTGTAAAAAAATCGGCAGGCGAAAATTTCCAGGCCCTGGCACTTGATAACATAAATCCAAAGTGGAGCCTTGTTGAAGCCATGGGGGCAGAAGAATTATCTGAAGACTACATTACAATCGCTGCCATCGGAAGCGAACGGGGGTGGACAGATAAAGAGCGGAAAATGCTTGAAGAAGCAGGTTTTTCAAGATGCGGCATGGGGAAACGCATAATGCGCACAGAAACTGCAGCAACTGTTGCCGCAAGCGTAATCCTTGCAGAAAGAGGATTGCTTTGTTAAAATTATTCCACTTATGGATAACGCACGCATTAAAGAAATCCTGCTTGATATTGCAGAAACAAACCTGGACTTTTCAGTAACTCAGACTGGAAAAGAAAGCACAAGAGTAAACGGGCTTTATAAACCTGACACTCACGAAATTCTCCTTCATAATCTGAATTTCAAAACAGAAAATGAACTTATTTATACAGCAGTTCACGAATATACCCATCACCTTGTTGCAGAAGAAACTCTGCTTATTTCGCCTGAAGGTTTCATTCCTAATGCAAAAAGCCATAACCAGAAGTTCTGGGCAAAGTTCGGGGCTCTTCTTGCCATAGCAGAAGAAAAAGGTTACTACAAGCTGGACCTGGAAGTTTCCCCGGAACTTAAAGAACTGACAAATAAAATAAAGACAGAATATATCGAAAAAAACGGCCAGATGATGACAGAATTCGGACGCCTTCTTGGCGAAGCCTATGATCTTTGTAAAGCTGCAAATATCCGCTACGAAGACTATCTGGACCGCGTTCTCTGCATGCCTCGTAACAGTGCAAAAGAAATTCAGCGCGTTGCAAGAGTCCCTGTTAATCCCGCAATCGGTTTTGACAACATGAAGACTGTTGCCTGCATTAAAAAAGTTGATGACCGTAAGGAAGCTGAACAGGAACTTCTTTCAGGAAAAAGTCCTGCCACAGTCCGTGAAATGATGAAAATGAAATCTGCTAAAGCTAAAAGTGCAGATGATCCAAAATCTAAACTTGAAAAAGAAAAAAGCAGACTTGAAAAAACAATTGCACAGCTGAGCCAGCGTCTGGAATATGTGGAGGAAAGTCTTGCAAATCTGTAAGCGTATTCTAATTTCATTAGGATTAATTTTTCCAGGATTCCTTTCATCAATGGCTTTCGGGGAATCTATGCCTAAAATGCCGGAATTCCCGAAGATGCCAGAACTTCCGGAAATAACTTTTCCTAAAATTGAAG
The DNA here is from genome assembly GCA_018385395.1 of Treponema sp. GTDB lineage: Bacteria > Spirochaetota > Spirochaetia > Treponematales > Treponemataceae > Treponema_D. Next base: position 13,332 of record JAHBAD010000132.1, on the reverse strand, counting down.
ACGGATTCTATACACCTGAAATTCCTTATTTCCCGAACCAGAAAGGAACCTCAAAAGCTGAAGATAAAAAAGAAACTCAATCTGTTCCTTCAGCAACGATTTCTGACTCAACCACTACGACTGATTTGATTTCAAACTATCTGAATACTTCAAATATGCTCACAGCTTCAGATATTACTTCCCTTTCTGATGCAGGAAGTTTTTCAGATTTGTCCTCACTTTATAATATAGGAAACCTTACAGGCAAAAATGATGCATCGACAAATATTCTTCTTCAGCAGATTCTTACAAGCCTCGATGACCTGAAAAAAAATCAGAACAAAAATCAGACAAACACCTCTGTAGTTTCAAACAACACAGACATTCAAAACAAACCTTCTGTTCTTCGTTTCAAAATCAACGGATATGATATCAAAGATTCGCTCACAACGATTTATTTCAGTAACAGAGAACATGACGGAAGTTTTCTCTTAACCGCCGACCGCCGATACATTGCTGATAAAAAAGTTCGTACAGAAACTTTTTATCTTCTTTTCAAAACAAAAGAAACTTCGGGTAATATGCTTACTTATGAAGTTTCACCTTCAATTACCCAGGACAGTAAAAACGAGAACAGTTTCATTTATAAACTTGCTTCACAGAAAAATCTGACAGCGACAAAGACAGGAAATCTTGTTGTTCTTAAATCAGCTTCCCGTGATTGTACTGCAGATTTATTGCTTGACCTGAACGAATAAAAGGAAATAAATATGGAAATAGAAAAAGGACTCATAACCCTTGGGCTTTCAGAATCAGAAGCTTCAAGAATTTCTCCGCTGATGGAAAAATACATCAATGAAATTATTCTCTTTAATTCAGCTTACAACCTGACAAATACAAGTGACCACGATGAACTCCTAATCCGCCACATTTATGATTCCCTCGCCCCATATACAACTTTCTGCAAGCTTTTCGAAAACGCTCACAACAATCCTGACTTCACTGCAGGGGACATCGGGTCTGGGGGCGGACTTCCAGGCATTCCTTTAGCAGCCGCCTTCCCTGACGTAAACTTCTGTCTTGTTGAACGTATGGCAAAACGCTGCGCATTTCTGGAAAACGTTGCCGCAATTCTTGGACTTAAAAATGTTACTGTAATCAACAGCGAAGCCGAAAAAGTCCAGAAAGAAAATTTTGACGTAATCACATTCCGTGCTTTCCGTCCCTTAGATGATAAAATGACAAAAACTCTTCTTGGCATTACAAAAAAAGACGGTACACTTGCAGCCTACAAAGCAAAAATGGACAGCATCAAAACCGAAATGGAAGACATAAAAAAAATAGTCCCGGATTATGAAGTTGTAAACCTTACAGTTCCGGGACTTTCAGATTCAGAACGAAATCTTGTTTTAATTCATAATTAATTTGCCGGTGGCATTTCGTGACCTGCAACTGGTTCCAGGTCTGTCATTGTAGCGCCTTGTGCAAGACGGATTTCAGGTTTTACCGTCTGTCCGTTCTTAAGTTTTACCATTCCGTTTTTATCTTCATCAGGATGTTTTCCTGCCGGAGCATTTGAAAGCATAAGCTTAAGTCTGTTCAGCTGATTAACTTCCGAAGAACCCGGGTCAAAATCGATGGCACTGATATTTGCTTCAGGGAAACGGCGGCGAAGTTCTTTAATCATACCTTTACCAGTAACATGATTTGGAAGACATGCAAACGGCTGAACACAGGCAATGCTTGGAGCACCTTCTTCTATAAGCTCAACCATTTCAGCTGTAAGGAACCAGCCTTCACCAGTAATATTTCCAAGCTGAACGATATCATCAACGCCCTTCATAAGTTTATAAATGCTTGAAGGTGCATCAAAGCGCTTCGACTTACGAAGGTACTTCTTCATCTTGTTTCTGTAAAGTTCAAGGAACCATACAAAAAGTTTTGCATTTCGTTCTGTCTTTTTAGGGAATGCCAGTTCTTCGTGACGGAAAATACCTGTACTGAAAGAATAGAAGAAGAAGTCTGCCAAATCAGGCATTACACATTCTGCCCCTTCCCGTTCGATAACATTTACAATGTCATTGTTTGCAGTAGGGTGGAATTTAACAAGGATTTCACCGACGACACCGACGCGAGGCTTTTTGATTGGTTTCAGTTCCAGTCTGTCAAAATCGCGGACAATATTTTTCATAAGTTTGTGATACTTATGAATTGAAAGTGAACCGGCTTCTCTTTCTGCAACTGCAGTCCATTTTTCATAAAGAGCATTTGCACTTCCAGGAACTGCTTCATATGGGCGCACTCTGTAAAGACAGCGCATAAGAAGGTCACCAACCATAAGAGCTTTTACAGCCCTGTGGAGGAAGCCCGGAGTAATTTTAAAACCAGGATTTTTTTCAAAGCCCTGTGCAGAAAGTGAAAGAACAGGAATGTGTCCCCATCCTGCGTCAGCAAGTGCACGACGGATAAATCCGATGTAGTTTGTTGCACGGCATCCGCCACCAGTCTGAGTAATTATCAGGCTTACATGATCCAAATCATACTTACCGCTTTCCAAAGCCGCAATCATCTGACCCGCAACAAGAATAGAAGGATAACAGGCATCATTGTTTACATACTTAAGACCTGTATCTACGGCTTTTGGATCTACGGCATCAAGAATAACAAAACGGTATCCGCATCCCTCAAAAGCTTTCTGCAAAATACGGAAGTGAATCGGTGACATCTGAGGTCCGATGATTGTATGAGTATACTTCATCTCTTTTGTGAAAATCTGACGCTGATAAGCAGAAGATTTCACTTCGTAACGGCGCTTGTTTCTCTGTCTTTCCTTAACGGCTGCAACAAGGGAACGGATACGAATGCGGACAGCACCAAGGTTTGAACCTTCGTCAATCTTGATAAGGGTATACATACGTCCCTTAGCTTTCATGATTTCATCAACCTGATCTGCAGTAACTGCATCAAGGCCACAACCAAATGAAGTAAGCTGAACCAGTTCCAGAGCAGGCATTTCAGAAACAAACTGCCCTGCTCTATAAAGGCGGTTATGATATGTCCACTGATCAATAATGCGAAGCGGACGTTCAATTTTTCCAAGGTGAGCAACAGAGTCTTCTGTGAAAACTGCAAGACCAAGTCCGTTAATCATTTCAGGAATACCGTGGTTGATTTCAGGATCCAGGTGATAAGGGCGTCCTGCAAGAACAATTCCCTGAGCACTGTTACGGATCATTTTTTCAAGAGCTTCTTCCCCCTGTTTCTTTACATCTTCACGGAATTTTTCCTGTTCTTCCCAGGCTTTATCAACGGCAGCAAAAATCTGTTCTTTTGTAAGGCTTGGGAAATGCTTGTGCATTTCTTCATAAAGACGTTCTGCCAGACGAGGCTTATCGTAAATCGGAAGGAAGGGATTCATATAAAGGATTGAATCGTCCTGGCGGAGAGCATCAATATTATTTCTGAGTACTTCAGGATAAGAAGTAACGATTGGACAGTTGTAATGGTTACCTGCCCCTGCATCTTCTTTCTGTTCGTAAGGAGCACAAGGATAGAAAATAAATTTACATCCCGCCTGAAGAAGACTTTCTACATGACCGTGAGTAATTTTTCCAGGGTAACAAACTGATTCCGATGGAATTGATTCAAGACCTTTTTCATAAACCTTGCGGCTGGATCTCATACTCAGGCGAACACGGAATCCAAGCTCATTGAAGAATGTAAACCAGAGCGGATAATTTTCGTACATGTTCAGCACACGAGGAATACCTACATCTCCCATGGGGGCATCTTCTGCCTTACGTGGAACATAATCAAAAAGTCTCTTATATTTCCATTCAAAAAGGTTAGGCATCTTTTCTGTAGCTTCTTCGATGCCTGTATTTGCTTTATTTGATGCGTCTACAATCTGAACATCATCATCAAGTTCTGCTCCACGTTCACAACGGTTACCTGTAATAAAGCGGCGTTTTGCTTCAGGAGTTGTAAATGTGTTGATTGTGAGCATACAGTTGTTCTGACATTTTCCACAGCGGCGGAGGTCCAGTTCAACTTTGAAGTTTTCAAGATCTTTAAGAGTTGCAAGCCCCGAATGAACTTCGTGAACAGTGTCTTCTGGTTCCCCGGGCTTTGGAGCTGTAAGATCGCGCCACTGGTCATAAGCAATAAGTGCAGAACCGTAAGCGCCCATAAGGCCTGCAACGTCAGGACGGAATACCTGAACTCCAGCAATTTTTTCAAAGGCGCGAAGAACGGCATCATTATTGAAAGTACCACCCTGAACAACAACCTTTGTACCGATGTCACTTGCTTTACGCAGCTTGATTACTTTGAACAGTGCATTCTTGATTACTGAATATGAAAGCCCTGCAGAAATATCGGCAACCGAGGCACCTTCCTTCTGAGCCTGCTTAACACGGCTGTTCATAAAAACTGTACAACGTGAACCAAGATCAACAGGCTTTTCTGCCATAAGGGCAATCTTGCTGAACTCGCGGATATCCATTCCCATAGTGCGTGCAAAGTTATCAAGGAATGAACCACAACCTGAAGAGCAGGCTTCATTCAACTGGATAGAAACAATAGCACCGTCTTTCATGCGGAGACACTTCATATCCTGCCCACCGATATCAAGAAGGAATTCAACACCCGGAACAAAGAAATCTGCGGCACGGTAATGAGTAATTGTTTCAACTTCACCGGCATCTACACCAAAGGCTGCCTGAAACAGAGCTTCACCATAACCTGTACTTACGGCACGTCCAATATAACAGTCTTTAGGAAGAAGAGCATAAAGATCTTTCAGAACTTTTACTGCAAGCTCAACAGGATTTCCCTGGTTGTGCGAATAGAAATCCCAGAGGATTCGTCCTTCCTGGTCAACGAGCACGGCTTTTGTTGTAGTAGAACCTGAATCCAGACCAAGGAATACTGGTCCGTGAGTACGGCTTAAATCCCCGCGCTTTGCAACCTGTTCTTCATGGCGAATCTGGAATTCATCAAGCTCAGCCTGATTTTTAAACAAAGGCTCAAGGCGCTGAACTTCCTGCAGCTCAGCCCCAACAAGATTTGAAAGCCCCGAACGGAAACTTTCGATTGTCGGAAATACATAATCTGTTCCGTCTTCATTTTTGAATTTGCGTTCCGCACTGAAAGCAGAACCCATGGCAACAAAAACTTCAGAGTTATCAGGAACGATAATTTCTTCAGGAGTTAATTTTAATGTTTCGATAAAGCGGGCACGGAGCTGGTCCAGAAAGTGGAGAGGACCTCCAAGAAATGCAACATTTCCACGGATTGGTTTGCCGCAGGCAAGGCCTGAAATTGTCTGGCTTACAACCGCCTGGAAAATGGAAGCGGCAATATCTTCACGGCGGGCACCTTCATTAATCAAAGGCTGAACGTCAGTTTTTGCAAAAACACCACAGCGGGCTGCAATAGGATAAATCTGATTCATATCAGCGGCAAGTTTATTAAGTCCGCCTGCATCAGTTTCCAGAAGGGCTGCCATCTGGTCGATAAAGGCACCTGTACCTCCGGCACAAGTTCCGTTCATGCGCTGCTCAACGCCGCCTTTGAAATATGTAATCTTGGCATCCTCACCACCAAGTTCAATTACGACATCAGTCTGGGGGATTATTTTTTTAACTGCAGTAGTTGCAGCAATTACTTCCTGAATAAAAGGAATGTTGAGCCACTGAGAAACTGAAAGACCGCCTGAACCTGTCACCTTTACAGAAAGAGTCTGGTCCTTACCAGCTGGCAGGATTTTCTCCACATCATTCAGAGCCTTTGTAACAACAGAAATAATTGTGCTTCTGATATCTGCACGGTGTCTCTGATAGTCTGAATAAATCAGTTTGTCATTGTCATCAAGAATAGCAATTTTTACAGTAGTTGATCCAACATCAATTCCGACTCGGACCGGTACAATGTCTGTTTTTTTCATAAACATAATTATATCATTTTGGATTTTTTTATGCCATAATTGAAGATATTGGAGATAAAAACTGTAAAAATCAGTCTTTTTTTAATATCTCGGGGTTTACACCTAAAGCATCGGCAAGAACATTTTTTCCAGAATCTTTTTCAATTTCATTTTTGCGTTTCACGGCGCGAATAAGTATATTTTTCGGCGTATGTTCCATATCGATAAATTCAAGCATCTGTACAGAATAGCCCTGATTTTCAAGGTATTCCCCGCGAAGGACATCTGTTACAAGGGAAGAGAATTTTTCCCGTATAATCCCCCACTTCAAGAGAGGAAACAAAGCATCATCCTTTACAGAGTTTTCTTTTTTCTGAAGCTGAGTATTTACCTCATGCTGACAGCATGGAACACTTAAAATAGCTTTAGCGTTCTTCGAAACGGCGTATTTTAAGGCAAAATCTGTAGCGGTATCACAGGCATGAAGAGTAATAACAATATCAGGGGCCTTTTCGCCTGAATATTCCGAAATATCCCCTGTTGAAAAACGGATTCCTTCAAGTTTCAGGTCAGACGCAATCTTATTACAGTAATCAATTACATCTTTTTTCAGATCCAGACCTTCAATTTCGCAAGGCACTTTTCTGATTTCAGAAAGCAGATAATGAACCGCAAAAGTCAGATAACTTTTTCCGCAGCCAAAGTCTGCTATGCGGACAGGTTCACCGTCTTTCTTATTTTTCATTACCTCAGGAAGCACATCATTTATAAACTCAAGAAAGCGGTTTATCTGGCGGAATTTGTCATATTTTGATGAAATCACTTTTCCTTCGGCAGTCATAACACCAGTCATAACAAGAAAAGGAACAGGATTTCCTTCTCGAATAAGGTAATTCTTCTTTTTTCCTGCGCTCAAAAGGCGTTCTGTAACACTTCCACCAAAACCTGAACTTTTTGGAGAATTTTCTGTCTTCAGTTTCTTTTCAAGTTTTGTGATTTTTCCTTTTTTGTTCGCAAGATAGGTGATTTCTTTTTCATCTGTACGCAGAACTGCATTCTTAAAAGTTATACCGGCATGATTTTCAATGAATCCAGCAACTTCCGCTTCGGTCATTTTCTTATGGAAAACCTGCTTTTCCGTAAACATCTCGCAAAAATATTTTGCCTCAAGAGAAGAGGCTGTATCAAGTCTGATTTTAATTTTCTTGTAAGGTTTACCAAGGATTTCTTCTACCGTTGAGGCAGGTTTTGAAAATGACACTGAATAAATCATACTCATAATATACCACACAGAGCGTAAGATTTTCTATTCACTTTCTTCTATAAAGATGATAAAATAAAATTTATGGGTAAGTCTATCGTATTTGTTAATCAGAAAGGCGGGGTTGGGAAAACTACATCAGCCATCAATATTGGTGCATACATTGCACTGGCAGGTAAAAAAGTTCTTTTGGTCGATTTTGACTCTCAGGGAAACATGTCCACTGGTGTCGGAGTAGACAAAGACAAGCCTACAATTTATGAACTTATGGCAGGACTGGTTCAACCTGAACAGGCAATCAAACACTCACCTGTTCCAAATCTTGATGCAATCAGTGCATCCATTGACCTTTCCGGTGCCGCTGTCGAACTTATCGATCAGGAAAACCGCGAATTCTACCTAAAAAACGCCCTGGCACCTTTAAAAGAACAATACGACTACATTCTTATCGACTGCCCTCCTTCACTTGGAATCCTTACTTTGAACGGTCTTGTTGCCGCTGACACAGTTATGGTTCCTATGCAGTGTGAATACTTTGCCCTTGAAGGAATCACTCTCCTTCTTCAGACTGTTGAAAAAGTTCAGAACTCATTTAATCCTAACCTGACAATCGGCGGAATCTTCTTCACAATGTACGATTCTCGCACAAGACTTGCCCAGGATGTTATTCTTCAGGTTAAAGGATATTTCAAGGATGTTGTTTTCAACACAATCATCCCAAGAAACGTAAGACTTTCCGAAGCTCCTTCACACGGACTTCCAATCTGTAAATACGACCCGGACTGTACCGGCGCCCGTAGTTATGAAAAACTTGCAGAAGAGGTGATTCGTCGTGGCTAAATCTCAGGGACTCGGACGCGGGCTTGACGCTCTTATGGGCGGTTCTCCTGCCGCAGGAAAAACAAACGGCAAGGCAAATGCTGAAAACTTAATCAAAAAAACAACAACAAAGGCTTCAAATATTCCGGAACAGATTACAGTTGATGATAACGGTACTCTCTGGATTGATCCAAAAATCCTAAAACCAAACCCAAAACAGCCTCGCGTAGAATTTGATCAGAAAGCACTTGAAGAACTTGCCGATTCAATCAAAATTAACGGTGTTCTAGAACCGATTCTTATTGAACAGGCAGACCCTACAACTTTCTACATAATTGCAGGTGAACGACGCACACGTGCTTCCCTTATTGCAGGCGTAGACAAAGTTCCGGTTCAGCTCCGTAAATACGATGACTTCAAAAAACTTGAAGTTGCTCTTATCGAAAATATCCAGCGTGCCGATTTGAACCCTATCGAAGAAGCACAGGCTTACTATAACCTTATTCAGCTTGGAGATTTGAACCAGGATGAAGTTGCAAAACGCGTCGGCAAAAACCGCTCGACAGTTGCAAATGCTATACGACTTCTGAAACTTCCTGAAGACATGCAGCAGGCTCTTGTTGCAGGCATCCTTACAGCCGGTCACGCACGTGCCATCCTTATGGTAAAAAATGATGCTGACCGCCGTGTTCTTTTTGAAAAAATCAAAAACAATGGAGTTTCAGTTCGCGAAGCCGAAACCCTTGCCGAAGTTTACAACAACGGCGGACGTGCAGCAAAAAAAGAAGACGGTAAAAAGAAATCTGTAAAAAAAGATGCTGATATCCAGAACTTCGAACAGGAAATCAAAAATATTTTTGGAATCAAGAATGTAAATCTGAAAGGTACAATGGAAAAAGGTACGCTCGAAATCGAATATACTTCACGCGAAGACCTGGACCGCATTTATAACATTCTTCTTTCAAAGAAATAATTTTTTCCCGGGCGTTTTATGAAGCTTACTTTTTTAGGAACAGGAACAAGTCACGGAATCCCTGTTATTGCCTGTGACTGTCCTGTCTGCACCTCTTCTGACGAACACGACAAACGCCTTAGGACTTCAGTTTTAATTTCTGATAAAGACACTAATATTCTCATTGACTGCGGACCAGAGTTCCGTATTCAGGCTTTGAAATTCAATATCAAAAAGATTGATTCTGTTCTGCTTACTCACAGCCATGCAGACCATCTTCACGGCATAGACGATCTTCGCGTCTTTGCCTGTTTAAGGTCAAAGGATGATCCTAAAAAAATGACAATGGAACCTTTAAATATTTACGCAAACAGTTCCACTATCAAAGACTTTAAATTCCGTTTTGATTATCTTTTTAAGCCCGTCCTTCAGGGCGGCGGACGAGCTCTTGTAAAACTTAATAATACCTCAGAATATTCTCCTGATAATCCTTTAAAAATTGGTAGCATGAAAATATTTCCTGTACCAATGCTGCATGGAACGCTAAAAACAAACGGATATGTTGTGCGTAAAGGAAATAAAACTTTTGCATACCTTACTGATGTAAATAAAATGCCAGGTAGTTCTATTAAGCTTTTACAGAGCATAGGAAAAATTGATCATCTTGTGATTGACGGACTTCGTATTCGTCCCCACTCTACTCATTTTTCTTTTGCAGAAGCTTTGGAAGTTGCAGACAAAATTAATGCACGGCACACCTGGCTTACACACCTGTGCCATGAAACAAGTCACCAGGACTGCATCAAATGGATTAATGAACACATTTCTGACTACCCCGCTCTTGAAAAGACACAAAAAAAAGGCGGAACTGTAAGCCCCGCCTTTGATGGATTGATTCTGGAATAATCCCGGTTTTCTCTGATTTATATTGTCAAAAATGCCTTATAACATTCATAAGCCTGAGTAATATCTTCCTTGGATGTAATTTCCCATGGAGCATGCATACTCAGAACTGAAACGCCTGCATCAAGAACATTCATGCCGTAGCGGGCAGCATGGTAAGCAATTGTTCCCCCACCGCCCTGATCAACTTTTCCAAGTTCTGCCATCTGATATTTTACGCCGGCCTTATCCATGCACCCGCGAAGCTTTGCAAGGAATTCTGGATTTGCATCACTTGCTCCGCTTTTTCCACGGCTTCCTGTATACTTGTTAAATACTACACCGCCTCCAAGAGTTGAAGCATTGTCTTTATCGTAAAGCCCTGCATTAATCGGGTCATAAGCACTGTTTACATCGCTCGAAAGCATATTTGAATTTGCAAGAGCACGTTTTACTGTCAGTTCAGAATAAGATTTTTCAACTTTATCTACAAGTTCTGAAACCATATTATCAAAAAGGAAGCTTGCCATACCTGTAGCACCTACACTTCCAATTTCTTCCTTGTCTACACAAAGACAACAAGTAGTACGTTTCTTTGCAGGAACATCCAGCATTGCTTTAAGAGATGTAAACGCACATGAACGGTCGTCCTGACCATAAGAAAGAATCAATGCACGGTCAAGTCCAAGATCACGGGCTTTACCGGCAGGAACAATTTCAAGCTCAGCACTCTGGAAATCTGACTCTTCAATTCCATATTTTTCTTTTAAAAGTTTCAGGATAATTTTCTTTCCTGCCTGCTTTTCTTCTTTTTTTTCTTTCTTATCTTTTTCTGTTTTATCTGATTTTAGAGCTGGAACATTCAGCCCAATGATAATATCAAGATCTTCACCCTTGATAATATCGGCAGCCTTGCCTGCCATCTGCTCCTGTGCAAGATGTGGAAGAATATCGCTGATACAGAAAACAGGGTCTGATTCCTCTTCTCCAATTACAACATTCACAGAAGTTCCATCAGTCTTGCAGACAACCCCATGAATGGCCAGAGGAAGCGCTGTCCACTGATATTTTTTAATTCCGCCATAATAATGAGTGTTCAAATAAGTAATATTTTCTTTTTCATAAAGTGGATTCTGTTTTGCATCAAGGCGTGGAGAATCAATATGAGCACCAAGAATATTCATTCCATTCTCAATAGAATCTGATCCAATATTAAAAAGTGCTACCGCTTTGTTCATTTTAACAATATATACTTTGTCACCTTTCTTAAGTTTTTTAACTTTCTCTATATTCTTGTACCCTGCTTTTTCAGCAGCAAGAACAATCTGGTTTACGCATTCGCGTTCAGTCTTACCAAGACTTAAAAATTCCTTGTATTCTTCTACAAGTGTTTCGTTAATCATATATTACTCCCATAAAATTTGTGCTCATCAAATTGTTTTCCCTTCAACAAAGGTACAATCTACTGAATATTCTTTCTTATCAAAAGATTCCCCCTTTATCTGGGCTATTATAAGCTCTCCGGCTTTCCCCCCAATCTGAAGAAGAGGCAATTTTGTTGTAGTAAGCTTTGGATACATGTAAGAAGCAAATTCCTGCCCGTCGAAACCACACACCCCTATATCTTTTCCGGGAACTTTTCGCTGGTCACGAAGATAATCGCAAACTCCCGCTGCAATATTATCGTTTCCACAGAAAATTGCATCAACCCCTTTTGCAATCATTTCAGGAGCCAGTTCAAAACCGGTTTCTCTTCTCCATAATCCGAAAAGAATTCTATCATCACCTAATTCTATTCCTGCCTCTTTAAGAGCAGTTCTTACTCCAGCAATTCGCCGTTCCGTATGAACAGAATTCCGTTCTCCCATAATCATTCCAATATTTTTATATCCTTTAGAAAGAATATGACGTACTAATTCAGAAGCCGCTTTCTCATCATTAAATAGAACAGAAGGATATTTTTCTGAAGCTGAATGAGCATAACAGACAACGCCTGGAACTTCAAGATTCTCCGGGAAAACATCAACTTTCCTAGAATGAGCCGCCACAAAAACAATGCCATCAACTTTAATTGCCAGTGCCAGACGAATTCCGTCTTGAACAACTTCTTTAAACTTTTCACCGTTATCAAAAATGTTTCTGGCATACATTCTCAAATTCTGAAGAAAAGGTTTATAACCTGCATATTCACATGCTGACATTATGCCTTCGACAATTGCTGGCGAACTGAATGCAGAAATTTCTTCAGCAATAACAGCAATACGTTTTGTTTTGGTGCTTCTTAAACCAGATGCCATAAAGTTTGGCTGATAACCTGTTTCACGAACTGCATCGAAAACTCGTTTCTTTGTTTTTTCAGAAACATTTTCTTTTCCATTTATGACATTGGAAATAGTTGCAATTGAAACACCGCACTTTTCAGATAATTCTTTCAAAGTAATCATAGCCAATCTCTCCTATTTACCTTCTTCAGCCTTTTTCAAAGCCTGAACTCGCTGAACTAATGTCGGATGAGAATAATTCCACCAGACATAAATTGCTGGAGGATAAAGTTCGCTTAAATTTTCACTATTTAATTTTACAAGTCCGGAAATCAGATCTTTAGAAGTTCCACAGACTTCCGCTGAAAATTTATCGGCCTGATATTCATGTCTTCGTGAAGCAATATTTCCCAAAGGAGTAAAGATTTCTGTCACGCTTTGCCATACAAAAGTAGTAAGTGTTATTCCAATAAACTGAACCCATTTCATTGTTCCTTCTTCAATTTCAAATCCAAAAGAACTGTAAAGACTTTCAACCTGTGAAAACTTAAACAAAAGAAATGAAGCAACAAAAACGAGGGGAACTGACTTTAAAAGATTTTTAAGAATGTGTTTTAATTTAAAGTGTCCTAGTTCATGGCCAAGAACTGCCACAAGTTCATCAGCACTCATCTGATTGATAAGTGTATCATAAAGGACAATTCTTTTTGACTTACCAAAGCCCGAAAAATATGCATTACTGTGTCCGCTTCTTTTTGATGCATCCATTACAAAAAGCCCGTCACTCTTAAATCCGATTTTTGATAAAAGATTTTCAAGTTTTTCTTTTAATTCGCCTTCCGGCAGAGGTTCAAATTTATTGAAAAGTGGTGCGATAAACTTCGGATAAATAATCTGAAACAAAAGAACAAAAACAAGTACCACAACACTCAAAATCAACCACCATGAATTTTCAAAAAACACAAAAGCAAAAGAAACTGCTAAACTTAATAGTAAAAGAGGAATAATAGAAACAAAGGTTGATTTTATTTCATCCGTAATCCAAAGCTTTAACGTCATATTTGAAAAACCAAAACGTTTTTCTATAGAAAATTCGCGGTATAAACTGAAAGGTAAAGAAATTATGGTTTCAGGTATATCAGAAATCACATTGAAAATAAGATAACAGAAAAATAAACTCCAGAAGCTATGAGGATATCCGGTTATTGCACATGACCATTTAAATACAATTGGATAAAACCCGAAAATAACC
>JAHBAD010000125.1 GCA_018385395.1 Treponema sp. | reverse complement strand
TGGGAAGGTACATATTCTGACGGATATCCACATGCTTTGGCTAACACTGCTTGGGAATATGCTCAGGAATTAAAACCAATCGATATTGAACTCCTTGCAGCCTATAATGTTCCATCATATGCTGCTCTTGTTGATCCTAACCCACCACAGAATGCTGGTTGGTACCCAATGTGGCAGTGTAACCCATCTCCAGAAAATGATGGTCTTGAACATGATGCTGCTGTTGCTATGACTGGTTTCGAAACACTTCAGAGAAAATACCTCCCAATGATGATAATGGGAAAAGCTGAAGATTTCGATAAGACATGGAATGATTATGCTTCACAGATGAAACCATTGACAGAAGTATATAACAAGTTCATGCAGGGTGAACTTGACGCTCGTGTTAAGAACTTCGGTGGTGAAAAATAAGTTTGATTTGATTATTCACTTTGGTGAAAAATCTTAACTTAAACTATTAAACTATAAAAGTTTTTAGCTTCTATAGTTCGTGAAAGTCCACAGGAGAAGAATCACCCCTGTGGACTTTTTTTTAGGCTTGCCGAAACCCTAAAAACGAGAAATTCAAGGCCTAAAATCAAATGTGCCTTGATTCGGCGTATTTCCTATTTAAGGTGTTCTATATGAAAAGTAAGAATAAAACAGGTTCAAAAGATTCGACTGAACTTGTTGTAACAAAAAGCAAGCTAAAGCTTCTGAAAAAACAGAAAGCTCTTATCTTTATGTCAGTTCCTTTTGTTCTGTACATTATCCTGTTTAGATATGTACCACTCTGGGGATGGACAATGGCATTCCAGAACTACAAGCCTAGCAAAAGTTTTTTTGACCAGACTTGGGTTGGATTTAAATACTTCAAAGAGTTGTTCTATAACCCAGCTCATCCAGAAGTAAGCCGAGAATTCCTGCTGTCATTAAGAAATACAATTTGTATGAGTCTTATCAGTACAGTTCTTGGATACATTACAGCTATCATTCTGGCTGTATTTATGAACGAAGTAAAATCAATTGCAGTGAAACGTTTCGTTCAGACTGTTTCATATCTTCCACACTTCTTGTCTTGGATTATTGTTACAGGTTTAGTTGCGAATGTTCTTTCCGTTGAAGACGGAATTATTAATAACATATTACTGAAAATGGGGCTGGTTAATTCACCGGTACAGTTCCTTTCAACACCAAAATACTTCTGGCATATTACCGGTTGGACATATGTTTGGAAGGAAGTAGGTTGGAATACAATCGTTTATCTTGGTGCAATGACAGCTATTGACCCTTGTCTTTATGAAGCAGCACAGATCGACGGCTGTGGACGCCTTAGAAAAATCTGGCATATTACACTTCCGGGAATCAAGGCTACAATCATTATTATGATGATTATGTCTGCAGGTCATATCCTCGACTCAAACTTTGAAATGCCATACTTGTTGCGCAATGGTATGACTGATGAAGTTGCAACAACAATTGATATCTTCGTACTTAAATACGGTTTCAAACTGTTTGACTTCTCTACAGCTACTGCTGCCGGTATCTTCAAAAATGCTGTTAATATCATTCTTTTGGTTATCGCAAATACTATTGCTAAGAAGAGTGGTGAGGAGAGGTTGATATAATGAGCGAAATGACTAAAACAAAGAGAATGAACTCTTATGCCGCAGCAAAAAGAAGAACAAATATTAATAACTTTATTTTTGATGCAATCATTGCTTTAACACTTATATTTGTTGTTATTGTAACTGTTTATCCTTTCTGGAATACAATAGCTGTTTCTTTCAATGATGGTTTGGATTCGCTGAAAGGTGGAATTACACTCTGGCCACGTAAGTTTACATTGCAGAATTATAAGGCTCTTTTTGTAACGGACTATATTTTCAAAGCCGGAATCATTTCCTTTACACGTACAATCCTTCAGACTGTTCTCAACGTGTTCTGTACTGCAATGCTTGCATACTCCCTGAGCCGTAAGGAATTTATAATCCGCAGACCTTTAACCTCTATCATTGTTATTTCTATGTATGTAAATGCAGGTCTTATTCCAGGATATATGCTTATCAAGAATCTTGGTATGTTGAACAGTTATGCTGTTTACATTATTCCAGGTCTTGTTGATGTATTCAATTTCATCCTTGTAAGAACTTATATTAACGGTCTCCCGAACAGCTTTGTTGAATCTGCTCGTATTGATGGTGCAAATGAGTTTAAAATCTTCATAAAGATAATTATGCCTCTGATTGTTCCTTCAATCGCTATGACTTGTCTGTTCGTAGCCGTAAATGCATGGAACAGCTGGTTTGATACATATCTGTATTGTTCTGGTAAAAAAGATTTGCACTCATTGCAGTACGTTCTTATGTCCTTCCTCCAGGCAAGTCAGAATCAGAGTAACTCTGCTGCCGATGCAAATGCTTTGGCTATTGCTGCATCTTCAGGGGCAGGTTCAGCTATGGTAACACCTGTAAGTATCCGTGCTTCAATTACAATGATTGCAACACTTCCAATTCTTGTTGTATATCCATTCGTTCAGAAATACTTTGTTGTAGGTATGACAATTGGTGGTGTAAAAGAGTAGTAAAAACTTACGAAGTAAAGTGAAAGTTTTAGATTTGCCGCACATTTTGTGCGGCATTTTTTATATTCGTTTTATTCGGGTTTCCAGCTTTCGAGAAGGAGTTCCGGATTTGCAAAAAGCCTGGTGATTGTGCGGTAAGCCCGGGAAAAAGTGAATCCATCACAAATTCTTTCATCCATGACCATTTTTATTGGAAGTATGCGGGTTCGGCTTATTTCTCCATGACAATCCATTGTAGTGTCTGTTTCTTTCTTTCCAATTGCAATAAAAATAGACGTTGTTCCAAATTCGTAAAGATGATGGTAAATAACCGGAAGTCCAATGGAACCTACGTTTGTAACGTAAAAACCTGAATGGAATGGCTGCGCATTTACAAGTGCTTTGGGAAGTTTTCCTTTTTTGTCCAGATGAATCATAAATTTTACAAAAATACTAAGTATGAAATGAGGCATTTTTTGAAGCAGGTTTGTAAGTTTATCAACATCGCTCTCTGGGTTATTAAGATCTGCCATTGCTTCTTTTGCAGCCTGGTTTGTTTTTTCAACAATTTCTTTGAGACTTTCAGTTTTCTCAAAGGTAGGAAAGATAATTGTTTCAGCTCCATCTACCGTTAAGTTCTTTTTTATGTTCATGGCGATACGAACTTGTTCACGCTGATAAAGTCTGTTTCCTGTAATAAATCGGTTTACCTGTGGAGTTATTGCACAGCAACGTACTATAACGGCAAAAATAAAGTGGAAAATGGAAAGTCCAGGAATATCTTTCTGATGTTCTCTTATGAAATTTTCAACTTTAGAAACATCCAGACGGAAATCGAAGTATGCTTCGCTGTCTGTCCGGCGAGGCATGACATATGGCATCATAAAAGTAACGGGATCATTTGCCGGAACTTCGATTCCATCATAGACTTTTCTTGGATTTTTCATTTATTGTTTTCCTGTTTGTGTGTGATTGTATTTATAAATAATAACATAAGGTGTTTTAAAAGGCAAAAAAAAGCCGCACATTTACATGTGCAGCTTTAGTATCAGTTTATATTACGAAAAGTGATTATACGCGTTCACTAACGTGGGTTATTGACTGTTTCAAGAATGTCATTATCTGAACCCACGTTTCGTGTTTAGCTAAAGCTAAACGCGTTCTACTGGAGAAGATTTAGCATCTTTTCCCATGTAAGCAACGATTTTTGAACCGTCTTTGAGCATGTCTACTGGAATGTAGCAGGCATCCAGGCGTTTTCCATCAACTTCTACGTATTCAATACCTTTACAGATGTGCTGTGGGTTCTTTACTTCGATGTTCAGGTTCATTCCGCGCCAGCGTCTTTCAACTTTGAACCCGTCCCAGTCGTGTTTGATACATGGATCAAGCAAAAGTCCGTCGTACTGTGGACGGATACCAAGCATGTACTGTGTTGTAGAGTAGTAATTCCATGTAGCAGCACCTGAAAGCCATGATGTACGTGTGTTTCCAGGTCGTTTTGAGTATGTAGAATATGTTGTCTGTCCGATAACATATGGTTCACTCTGGCGGATTTCAGCTTTGTCATTGTAAGAAGCTGGAAGAGCGGCTTTAAGATATTCGTAAGCGCGGTCACCGTTTCCGTTCATGATTTCAGCAATTACACCCCAACCCTGTGTGTGGTTGAAAATACCTGCATTTTCCTTGATACCAGGAAGGAATACAACAGAACTCATGATGTCGCTTCTTGTGTATGTAAATGGAGGAGCACAGAGCATAAGACCGTATGGAGTTGCAAGTTTTTCTTTAACGGCTTCAAGACAAGCTTTCTGCTGTTCAGGAGTTGCAGCACCAGACATAACAGCCCAAACCTGTGTGTTGAAGTAAATCTGTCCTTCTTCGATTGTCTGTGTACCATAAACTGTTCCGTCTTCACCAACAGCCCAGATGAACCATTTTCCGTCCCAGCATTTTTTCTGTATGTTTTTATCCAGAATATCACGCTGTTCCAAAGCCCATTTTGCTTCATCATCTTTTCCAAGGCGTTTTGAAATATCAGCGTAAGTTGTAAGTCCCAGACGCAGCTGGAATGTAACGAAGATTGATTCTCCGTGGTATCCCAGTTTAAGACAGTCATTCCAGTCCGCAAGAAGTCCACATGGAAGTCCGTCTTTTCCCATTCTTTCCAGGTTGAAAAGAAGAGCCTGTTTAAGGTGTTCGTAAACTGTTGCTTCACCTTTATCTGCGTAAGGAACTACGCGGTTGTAGAAGTCGAATTTACCAGTTTCTGCAACGAAACATGGAACAGAATGGAAGAACCACTGACAGTCATCAGAACGGAATTCCATGTCATCAATCATTTTCTGTTTTCCAGGCTGGAAATCTTTGTTGATTACAGGGAGAGCTCCACCATTTGAGAACTGTCCTGAAAGAAGGCGAACAAGTCGTTCTTCTGCTTCTTCTGGAATAGCGGCAGAAACACCAAGAATATCCTGTACTGAGTCACGATAACCAAGACCATCACGTTCTCCATTGTAAACAAGTGAAGCTGCACGGCTCCAGGCAAATGTGATAAGACAGTTGTAAAGTCCCCATACGTTTACTGTGTGGTTGATGTCTTCATCTGGAGTAATGGCTTTGAAGCTTCCGAGTTTTGCATGCCAGTTTTTAACAAGTTTGTCGAATTCTTCATCAGCACGTGAGAATGAACCGTATTCAGCAACGATTTTCTGTCCTACTGCACGTGCATCATCGATTCCGAAAAGAACCATGATTTCTTTTGTTTCACCAGGCTGGAGTTCAACGTCCCCCTGAACTGTACCACAAGAGTTGTCTCCGAATGCTTCAGAGTTTGTACAAGCTCCGTTTTTAACTGCTTCAGGATGTTCGTAGTTTCCGTAAGTTCCTATGAATGCTTCGCGGCTAGTGTCGAAACCTGTCATTGGTGTACCAACAAGTGCCATCCATGAGTGCATATAAGCACCACCAACATCGTATTCTGGGTGCTGGATGTAAAGATTGTCCTGGATAGAGAAGCGGAGCATATTGTCTGCTACTTTTTCACCTTTGTTGATGAAGAGGGAATACTGCAGGTTTACCTGGTCCTGAGTTGTATTCCACTGGTTTGAAAGTTCACAGTAAGAGAAAGCACGGATTTTGCGTACTTTATCAGATGTGTTTGTGAGCTTAAGTCTCCAGTATTCGAATGTTGCTCCAAGGGGAACATAATATTTAGTTTCAGATTTGATACCTTTGTATTCTGAAACGATTGTTGTGTAGGCTGTACCGTGATGACATTCAGATTTATACTGATCAAGTGGCTTTCCTACAGGCTGCCATGAAGCAGACCAGAAGTCCCCGTCTTCCTGATCGCGAAGATAAAAGTAACGGCCAGGCTGATCCATTGGAACCGCATTGAATCGAAGACGCATAAAACGTCCCTGAGCCCCTGATTTGTAGAAACCGTATCCACCGGCGTTGTTTGTAATTACAGCACCATAAACTGTAGATCCGAGGTAGTTAGACCATGAAGTTGGTGTGTCAGGTCTTGTGATAACGTATTCTTTAGCGTCATCGTCAAAATAACCGTATTTCATTTGTTCTCCTGTTACCACCTTTTTATCTAATATAAGGTGTTTTACTTATGGTAAAGCATATTTGCATATTTGTTCAATGT
>JAHBAD010000111.1 GCA_018385395.1 Treponema sp. | reverse complement strand
TGAATCACTTATGCAGCGTGCCGTAAAACAAGCCATTTTGGAAGCTGGCATCAATAAAAACGCAAATAGCCACACCTTTCGTCATTCTTTTGCAACTCACTTGCTGTAAAACGGATACTATATAAGGCCAATCCAGGAACTTCTTGGCCACAGTGATGTGAGTACAACAATAATTTATACCCATATCCTGAATCGCAGAGCAGGTGGTGTAATAAGTCCTTTGGATAAAATGTAAAGCTTACCAGTATCCGTGTAAAAATCTGTATACATTCGTTAAAGTGTTGTACACTAAGGAATAAGTAAAATGATGCAAGATTTTCCACTGACACTTTTTGCAGTGTAAACTTCTTACAACTGATACGGAGAAAATATGTTAGGTTGATGGCGCACTGCGCCACTTACTGTCAGTAAGGAAAATCTTCCAACATTTTTTTCTCCGTAATGAAAATAAAATCTGAAGGAGGATTTTATGGGATTTATTGTTTTCATTTTATGGTTAGTCTTAGCGTTTGTTGTAGCCGCTGGTGCTAAAAACAGGGGAAGATCTTATGGGGGATTCCTTGCAATATCTATTTTGTTTTCACCATTAATTGGTGCGTTTATACTCCTTATTTTAGGGGAAAAGAAATAACTCTATGAAAACACTACTCATACTTATATTTATCTGTTTAGGCTTATTTCTTTGCGTAAAATTTGCAAAATGGATAGCAGATAAATTAAATTCATAGATATAAAACCAGTCAAGTCAAGCTTGACTGGTTTTGATTAAGGCGGGTCAAAGACCGCCTTTTTTATTTGACAAAAACGTACCAATAATGATACATTTATAACAATGGATATAAATAAGAAAATTACAGCAGAGTTCTTTAAAACAGAGCAGAGTAATGAACCGGTGCGAGGTTTTCTTAAATCTCTGGAATCGGAAGACAAGAAATCAGTTGGAGCAGATATAATGGCCGTAGAAATGTCATGACCGATCGGCTATCCCAGAGTAAGAAAGCTGGATACAGATTTATGGGAAGTAAGAACAAATATTTCCGACAACAGAATCTGCCGGGTTTTGTTTACAATCAGCGGAAAGAAAATGATATTACTTCATGGCTTTATAAAGAAATCACAGAAAACTCCAAAAGACGATCTGGATTTAGGAAAGAAAAGAAAAGGCCTTGTTTTAGGAGGAAAGAAATGAATAAAGAGTATATAGGAAGTTCTTTTGATGATTTTCTTGAAGAAGAAAACATTGCAGTAGAAGTAAAGAATGAAGCTATTAAACGCTTAATATCATATAATCTTCTCGACGAAATGAAAAAACAGAATATCAACAAAACAGAAATGGCAAAAAAAATGTCTACATCCCGTGCTGCTTTAGACAGACTGTTAAATCCATATAATGATTCTGTTACACTTGCAACTCTTACTAAAGCAGCAAATGTTTTAGGAAAGAAATTAGTATTACAGTTACAATAACTACAAAACCTAACAAGAAGTTCAAAGCCGACAGTGGGTCAAGCCGCGCCACCGTTTAAGCAGTTGTTACACGGACACCTGCATTGAGGTGCTTTTGGAGGAGAAATAAAAAAAAATCTTTATAATTTTAATATTATCAATTCTACCTGTCAAAATATTTGCCTCTTCATTTGGGGTAAAAAACAGAACTTGCAGATTATTTAATTTCAGTCGCATTAGATTGCGTTGCCGATAAAGATGCTTTCCATTATGAAGATGCTCATTTACTTTTATATTATTATTTTAATAATGCAACATCAGTTGAAGATGAAAAAGTTGATGTCTTCTAATAAAGAGCAAAAGCCAGATTTATGAGATTTTTTCTCAAAAATCTGGCTTTTTTTTCAGGCCTTAAAATTGGAGACCTTTTCAGTGGCCTCGATTTTCCGACCGCCTTTTTTGTTGTCCGAACTTATGTCCGGCCCAAATTATGGATTAACAGTTGCCTTGTAAACTGTCTTAAGTTTACCATCCTTTTTAATCATTTCTACCATTACAGCAGATTTGATTGGGTTGCGTTTAGAGTCAAACTTAAGGTTACCTGTAACATAAGATCCGTCAGCAGCTTCGAGAGCAGCACGAACTTTTGCAACATCTTTAGCTCCGCCAGCTTTTTCGATAGCGTCTTTCAGAAGGTATACTGAATCGTAACCAAGAGCTGCGAAAGAGTTTGGTTCTGTTCCGTATTTTGCTTTGAAGTTTGTTACGTATTTAACTACAGCTGGGTCAGTTGAGTCAGCTGCGTAGTGGTTTGAGTAGAATCCGTTCAGAACTTCATCACCAGCATTTTCGTGGAGACCATCCCATCCGTCTGCACCAACGATTGGTGTGTTGATTCCCTGAGCGCGGAGCTGTTTTGCGATAAGAGCAACTGTTCCGTAGTAATCTGGAAGGTAAACTACATCTGGGTTAGCGTTCTTGATTTTTGTAATCTGAGCGTTGAAGTCTTTGTCGTTTGTTGCGTAAGATTCTTTTGCTACAACTTTTCCACCAGCTTTTTCGAAAGCAGCTACGAAGTTGTCTGTAAGACCAACTGAGTAGTCATTTCCGATGTCGTAAAGAATAGCAGCATTTTTACATCCGAGGTTTTCAGCAGAGAATTTTCCACCAACTGTTCCCTGGAATGGGTCAATGAAACATGTACGGAAAATGTAGTTTCCGGCATCTGTAATGTCTGCAGCTGTAGCAGCTGGAGCAATCTGGATTACTTTAGAAGCCTGAGCACGTGTTGTAATAGCTTTTGTACATCCTGATGTAAGGGAACCGATAACCATCTTTACTTTGTTTTTAGTAACGAGCTTTGTGAAAGCGTTAACTGTTTTGTCAGGATTTCCTTCATCATCTTCGCTGATCAGAACAAGGTTCTTTCCCATGACACCACCTGCAGCGTTGATTTCTTCGATAGCAAGGTCGATACCTTTTTTACATTCAACACCGTAAACAGCTACGGCACCGGAAAGAGGGAAGATACCACCGATTGTGATATCGTTGCTTTTTGGTTTGGCTGAAAGACCCATAACTACTGTAAGGGCGATAGCCATAACACTTGTAAATTTTTTCATAGTTGTCTCCTTATGAAAATTTAATGTGAGTTAATAAATGAAGTATAATTAAAGAGAACATTTTTGTTCAAGTAGGGTTAAAAAAAGGCCGAAACTTAAACGGGGAAATGTATTTTATGATAAAGATGATGAAAAAAACAATTCTGGCTTTCTCTTTTATTCTGGCAGGCTTCTGTCTTTTTGCCGAAAACAATTCTTTCGGAATTCCTGATTCAGCAGAAATCAGACGGGATATCCGGGAAACCTGGCTTGAAGCGCCTCTTTTGACTGTTCGAAATAACAAACCTGAGATTTTAAATAATATTGCAGGTCAGAAATTTCAGGTGAGACTTGAAGAATCAGATTCAACATTTAACATTTTTGTTTCTCCTGAGATGATGATGAATGTTGATTTTATGTCTGATACAGGGAAGATTACAAAAAAGCAGGAAGTTTACCCGGGAGATGCCGCAGGAAGCTGGGTTTTAATCCGCAATAAAAAAGACGGAAAACCAATCCGCATCCGTTATTACTTTGTTCCGAACAGTGACGTTTATATTCAGTTCTCTCCCTATAACCGTTCTTCAGTTTGTGACCTGGTTATTTTTGGAAATTATGCTGTAAAAAATGTTCCGACAGGAATTCCTTTTGACCGTTTCTATACAGCAAGTTTTGCAGAAGTTCAGCGTATCACAAAAATCAATGTGCCATGGAATTTTGTAACCTGTGACCCGGAAATGTATCACAGTGTTCATCAGATGGCAGCGGTAATCCGCGAAAAGCTTCCCGGCATTGTTTATCACGATACAGCAATGATTGATGAAAATAATAAGACAGTGGATTTTGCAACTGGAAAAGAAATTCAGCTTGAAGAAGATTCGGATAAGCAGCCTTTGTCATCGGCAGGTTTTTTAAAATGGATTGCGGATGGACTTGTTGAACCGATTGCAGGCGGAAAGTTGAAACGTTACCCGCTTTTATGTCAGACAGTTGAATATAAAGATATTGGGTATCAGGGGGTTCTTTCGAATCAGTATTCGCTTTCTTTTGCTCTGGATTTTGTAAGAAACCTAAGCTCAGCAGTTCTTTCAGTAAATACAGGAATGGTTTACAAATTTAATGAATCAGGCGTTGATGTAACAATAGAACCTTTTGCTACAGGTCTGACAGATAATGGAATTGTAAATACAGTTACTTTTATAAAGGATTGCGGCTATAACATCGATGTGCTTCGATCTCTATTATATGTACTTGCAAACACAGAGCCTGGAACAATTTACTTTGGTGCAATCCGTGAAACAGATTACCGTTCGCCTGAAGTAAAAGTGTTTAATAAGAATGTGGTCCTTATGCCGTATTTTGAAACCAATGGACTTTTTAATTGTTATGTATTCATAAACGGAACAGAAATGACTTTGTCAGACTTTTTAAGTCGTTTCAAAAAGGACTTTGTATATTTGACTCGTGTTAGATCAAACGATACATTTTTCCCGGAATAAAAATTATGAAAAAGACTATAGTAACCGTTTTTCTTATTTTAGGGCTGACTTTAGGATCAGCATTTTGCGATGATATTTCACAGAGTTTGAATAAACTGAATGCTGCGAAACTTTTAGTTGAAAAAGGAAATAAAAATCTGACTTTAATTCCTGATTCATTAAAGAATAACGCGCAGAATGCTCTGGAAATTTTGAAATCAGTTGAAGTTCATAAAGACGCAGAAAATTTTGAAAAGGTGTATTTTGCTGTTCTGGCAAAAACAAATTTGATTCTGCAGAATTTTGATGAAGTAAAAAGAATCAGAAGTCAGGCTGAATCGGCAGGTGAAAATGCTCTTTCAGAAGAATTAGATTATTACACAGCATTGGCTTTTTTTCAGACAGGCGATTTTGAAAAATGTATTGGTCTGATGAAAAAGCAAAATAATCTGCTTCTGGCACAGGCTTATTTTAAAAGTAAAAAATATTCAGAAGCCTGTGAAGTATATGAAAGCTTGAACAAAGATAAATTACTTTCTGAAAGCTCAAAACTTGATTATGCACGCTGTCTATATAAAACAAAGCAGTATGAAAAAGCGGCCGCTATTGCAGAAGGCAACACCAGCGATGAAGCTTTGCTAATTCTTGGTGGCTGTGCTTTGAGCGGCAAAAAATATTCGGCCGCTGCAGAATACTACGGAAAAGTTAAGAATAATTCTGAGGCGCTTTATCTGAAAGCTTACGCGGAATTTAAAGACGGAAAATATGCCGAAGCGGGAAAAGATTTTGAATCTGCCGGATCATGGCAGTATGCAACACAGAGTTTTCTTCTTTGTGGAAATTATTCCAAAGCCGAAAAATGCACAGAAAAAAATCTTGATATACTTAAATCAGATTCAGAAATAGAAAAAGCCGTAATGCTCCTTGGAGATATTTATTCTGATCAAAAAAAATATGACAAAGCAATTTCTTTGTATAACAAGTATGCAAAACAGAATAAAGCCTGGTCTGTAAAATGTCTGTACAGAATTGCTATTTGTAAATCAAATGCGGGAGACATTCCGGGAGCAAGCGAAGCTTTTTCAGAAGTTTATAAAAAATATCCTGTAGCAAAGGAAAGTGAAGAAGCACTTTTCAGAAGCGGTGACGTTCTTTATATGGCAGGACTTTATACACCAGCTGCTCCAAAACTAAAAAACTATTCTGAGACTTTTACAAAAGGCGAATATACAAATCTTGCTTTGTATTATGAATTTGATTCATATGTAAAGACAAATGAAAAACCAAAGGCAATTTTAACGGGAAATAAAATCGTAGCAAAATATGGAGATTCAGAATTCCTGAACCCGGTACTGGAAAAGCTTTATGAACTGAATTACGAACGCGAAGATTACAGCGCCGCTCTTACCGCCGCCGAAAAACTGGCAGAAAGAACAGGCCATAAAGACGCATCACTTGAAAAGAAAATTTCTTACCTGAAAAAAATTCTCGGCGGCGGTAACAAGGAGCTGATCCTTGCAGAAGCTGATTTTGAAAATGCTGGAGGCAAGGCAACTGTTGAGGGCCGTGACAAAGGTACCATTTACGCCAAGCTTCTTGTTTCAGATTCGGAAACAAAGGCAGCGGGCGTAAAACTTGCCGGTGAGCTTCTGGCAATTCAGGAAAAAAATATTGTAAATGAAAGAGAAAGCGCAGCAATAAACTCTCTTATAATGGCGGAATATTTTTTCGAGGAGAATAGAAAAGCCGAAGCGGCAGAAAAATATCTGAAAGCTGCAGAATATTCACGTATGAACGGTGACGGAGACACAGCGGCTTTCAGTCTTTATACAGCAACTGAATGTTTTGTTCATTTAGGAAAACGCGGAGACGCAAACGAAACTGCATCACTTCTGAAACAGCTTTATCCCGAAAGCAAATATGCAAATGCAGTAAGGAGCTTGCTCAAATAAAATGAAAAATATTAAAAGTAAATATATGGTTCTGGCAGGAAGTCTTTTTCTGTCAGGCACTTTGTTTGCAGAAGGAATTTATCTTCCAGACCTTACAACTGTGGTAGAAGACAATTCAGAAGTTTTTATTCCAGAAATTGATATGGAAATGTCACAAGAGGTTGAACTGCCTTTTGGAACTGTTAAGACAGAAGTTGTTCTTCCTGAACCAGAAGTTAATGTAGAAGAACCAGTTATAGAAGAAAAAAATGATTTCACAATGGAAGGACAGGTTGGTGTAGGGTATCCCGGAAACTTTAACGTGAAGTATCTTCTGAATGGAATTACAAATGAAAATCCTTATGAAATGAATTTCATTTATGACACAATGAAAAATTATTCAGGGCTCAGTCAGGCTGACGGATTTTATGACAGAAACCTTTCGGTTTCAGGAAATAAAATTTTTAACTGGGATGTTAATCAGCTGAACCTGGAAGGAATGTTCAACGATACAGAAAACGGTTTTCAGAATCTTGCAGAACCGGCCTTTTATAATCGTTCTGAATATGATGCAGCAGTAACGTACAGAAGAATGTTATCGAAAAGTTTTTCTATTTCAACTTCCCTTGAAGGAAATCTTTTTTTCAGAAGCATTGAAAAAGTGGAAGATGCAAAATTCGGTTATCTGAATCCATCTGTTCAGGGTAAGTGGGAACGCAATGGATTTGAAATTTCTTTAGAAGGAAATTACAGCCTTGAAAATTCAGGAAATGAAAATACTCATCGCAGTTGTTTTTCTTTGAATCTTCAGTGGAGAAACCGTTTTGCAGAAATCTTTGGGAAAGCAGGAACTGTTCTTGGAAACAATATTGGAAATAATAAAGTCCTGGTTCCTTTTACACTGGGAACAGCTGTTACATTCCCGGTAAAATTTTCAGATCGTGATATGAGTATAGGACTTGAAGGTGGGTTAAGTTCAGAAGGAAAAACAGTTCACTTCCTTGAACAGAATTGTCCATTCAGTGCTTTTGGTTATGAAGAAGGTGGGCAGAAACTGCCGGGAGAAGTGTCTGACTGGTACGGCATTCTGAAGGTTTGTCTTCCTGTAAAATCAAGTTTTGCCTTGGACATGAATGTTGAATACAGAAGAACTGCATTTGGAAATGGTTTTATTCAGCCAGTTTATAGTGAAGATTATATTGTAAACGGTCTTTATGCTTTTTCATCTTCTGACCGTCAGCTTATTGCTTCACGAGAAAATGTTACTCTTAAAGCAGGTCCTGTAAATATGCATATGGGCTGGATTTCTTATTTTGATTTTGTTCCATCAACTGCAAATGAACAGGAGGTTTTTGTTTCTGCGGATTATTCATACAAAAACTGGGACGTTTTTGGTGAAATTGATTTTCCATTGGTAGCACAAAATGGGGATTCCATTCCGGTTCTTGACCTTGAAGGTGGTTATAAACTGAATAAACACGCAAGAATTGCCGTAAACCTTAAAGATACAGTAAAATTAATAGATAGCAGTAATCGAATGATTGCCGGACAGTATGCGGCAAGAAGCGGAAGTGTTTCTGTTTTGTTGGATTTTAAATATTAAAGAAATCCAAAATATTCTGTAACTAATAGGAAAGTGGATTGTTAAATTTAAGAGAAGGTCAGGAGAAAATGGACTCACCAGAGGTAAATGCAGGAAACCCTTCTGATTTCAAAAAGATTTATGATGAATGCATGCAGCTTTTGTTTCGTATCTCCATTCGTATTGTAAACGATGAAGAAGTGGCAGAAGATCTGGCACATGATTCTTTAATCAAAGCAAATGAAAAATCACTTGTTTTTCCTTCACTGGATGATGCTAAATACTGGCTTATTCGTGTTGTAAAAAATGCTTCGCTAAATTATGTAAAGCGTAAGGACCGTGAAAAGAAAGCTTATGAAAAAGTTCTTTATGAAGATCATAGAAAATATGACAGCGGTGAAGTAGATTTGCTTAAGGCAGAAACAGTAAAGCGTATTCAGGAATGTCTGGATAAACTGCCTAAAAAGCTGAAGGAAGTAATTATTCTTCGTGAATACGGTGATTTGAATTATAAAGAAATTGGAAAGGTTTTAGGAATAACAGAGGGGAACGTAAAAATACGTATTTTTAGAGCCAGGGAACAGTTAGAAAAACTAATAGGAGAAGATAATGTCTTTATGCCCAACTAAGGATATCCATTCGGTATATCTTGATGAAGAACTTCCTCTTTCGCTTGTAAAAGAATATGAAGCACATGTTGCCTCGTGTCCTAAGTGTTCTGCTGAACTGGAACGCCTTAAAAAATTGCGTGCTGGTCTGGAACAGCTTAAAACTCCGGAAATCAATCGACTGGAAATGGATGAAGGTTTCCGCCGTCTTCAAATCCGCATGAGTTATAGCAAACACACAAATAAATTCGAAAAGAAAACTTCATTTATGAGTGTAGTGAAATATAGTGTTCCTGCTATGGCAGCAGCCGCTGTGTTTGCACTTGTTCTTCCTGTTGGGCTTAACCGAAAAGCAAGTGAATCTGCTGAAGCTACTATTTCTGTTCCAGCAATTGCAAGTTTGCCTTTAACAGCTTCAACAGTAGGAACAGCCTCTTCGTTTAGTAATCTGAATAATGAGATGATTCGTCGTTCATCAATGCATCGTATGAGTTCTCAGGGTATGAACAAGAATATGGGAATGATGAATGAAAACATGGCTCAGGTTGTTGACGTTTTCCGCCCGAATTTTGATAATGGAAATACTATATCCATTAAAATTACAATTCCCGGAATGAATACTGTACCTTATACAACAGAAATTAATGTTCCTGTGGATGAGTATAAGGGCAACCCGAGTGAAACAAACTGATACAGTAAAATATTATTTCAAAAAATCCCCGCTTATTCGTCTGATAATTCTTCTTGCATTAATCGGTCTGATTTTAGGCGGGATTTTTATTTTTAAATACAATACAAGACCTATTCCTTATATTGATGCAATTACTCCGCCGGTAGGTAGTCCTGGAGATGTGGTGGTTATTTCAGGACGTAACTTTGGAAAGAACCGGGATATGAGTTATGTTGAATTTGCAGGAAGCAAACTGACAGCTTCTTCTTATTTAATGTGGACTGACAACACAATCAAACTGGTTGTTCCTTCAAATGTCCAGAACGGACTTGTAATTGTTGGAACCGGAAAACTTCAGTCCAGTCCTGCTTTTTTTGCAAATATTACAGATATTCCTACAGAAGTTCAGGAAGTAAATCTTGTAACAGGTCCTGTGATTGCTTCAATCGAGGTGGACCCGAAGAGTGCTTCGTCCTGGTCAAAGGCATCAGTGGGAGACGTAATTGTAATTACAGGAAATAATTTTGGAGATACACGCGGCCAGTCAAAAGTTTATTTCACATCAAATGTTGACGGTTCTGAATCTGTAGAAGTGATTCCTGCTTTGGAAGACGACTTCTGTTATGAGTTCTGGTCTGATACAGAAATCCGTGTTCGTATACCTGACGGAGCTGCAGCCGGTTATGTTTATGTTAATACACCTTCTGGAAAAACAGAAAAGAAAGAAACCTTCTTTTCAAATGGTGTAGGTACAAAAACCTTCACAGATAAAAAGTTTTTTCTTGTTTCATATAACGTTGATATTGCAGATATTGTCACAAAAGATTCTTCAACAATTACACTCCGTTGTCCGCTTCCTGTAATTTCGGCAAGCCAGCGGGAACTTGAAATAACAGAAGTAAGTCCGGATCCGGTTCTTATGAGTTATCAGAAAACAATGATTCACCAGCTGAATGTTGAACGGAATCTTTCCGAAAAAACATATTTCAAACAATCATTTGTTCTCCCTGTTTACGGAATTAAAACAGAAGTAAATGAAATTAAAGTATCTGCAAAGAATCAGGCATTGTCAGATGTTCTTTATGCCTTTGCAACACGGGCTGATGAATTAATTCCATCGGAAAATGAAAAGATTATTTCACTTGCGGCAAGCATAGTAAAGGCTGAAAAGAATCCTTATAGAAAAGCACGCCTTGTTTATAATTATATGGTTTCAAATTTCAAAATTGAAAATGATTTTAGAAAGGGTGATGCTAATCCTCTGGACTTAATTGAAAGAAAGTCGGGCGACAGTTATGATTTTGCCATTGTTTACACGGCTCTGCTTCGCGCACTTGATATTCCGGCTTTTGCAAATTGTGGTGTTCTTGTAAGCCCGGATCTTTCAACTAGAAATCATATGTGGTCAGAATTCTATATCAGCGGAATGGGATGGATTCCAGTTGATCCTGCTCTTGGTGCCGGAATGGAATACAAAAAGTGGGATGAAGGTATTGATGCAAAGGCATTCTATTTTGGAAATCTTGATTCGCATCACATTAAATTCAGCCGTGGAATAAATACACAGAAGCCGTTCTATCAGGACAATAAAATTGTTCAGCGTCCTCGTTCATTTGCCTTTCAGATGTTCTGGGAAGAAGCTTCTGCAAATGTTGAAAAATACAGTTCTTTCTGGTCTGATCCGGTTGTAAAAGGAATTTATTAATTTTTTAGATTTTATTTTTAGGAGACAAAAATGGGAAAGCAATCTGATTGGGATGATTACTTTTTGAACATTGCTGCCGAAGTTTCGAAAAAATCCAAGGATCCGTCTTCACAGTGCGGATGTGTAATTGTTGATAAAAATCACCGCGTTATTTCTGTAGGATATAACGGACTTATTCAGGGAGCGGATGAATCAAAGCTGACACTGAGTGAACGTCCAATAAAATATCGTTTCGCCGTTCATTCGGAAATGAACGCAATTATTTTTGCTCATCAGGATTTAACAGGATGCACTGTTTACAATAATCTTGCAACCTGCGACAACTGTCTGAAATATTGTCTTCAGGCAGGAATCAAACGTTTTGTTTACAGGAATCTGCGTTTGAATTCTCATGCCAGCGGTGCTGCAAAAAGCATGACAAATTTTGAAAGTGATCTGGCAATTGTCCGTCTTCTTTCTGCAATGCCTGATGTTGAAACTTTGAACATTACAAATGGAAAAACCTATAAGCAGGATGTAATTGATCAGTACGACCCAGACACAGAAGAATATGCCGAACTTACTAAATGGTAAATTGAAAGGGAAAACTAAAAAGAGGAGATTTTGATGAAAGTACTTTTATTGAACGGCTCGCCAAAAGAAAACGGAAATACAGCTACTGCCCTGAATGAAATGTGCAAAGTTTTTGCAGAAGAAGGAATCGAAACACAGATTGTTCAGGTTGGAAATAAAGTAATCCGTGGATGCGTTGCATGTGGTTCATGCGGCCAGAAAGGAAAATGTGTTTTTGATGATGAAGTAAATGAAGTTGCAAAACTTTTCGAAGAAGCTGACGGCCTTGTTCTAGGAAGTCCTGTTTATTATGCTTCTGCAAACTCTACTCTTACCGCACTTTGTGACAGACTTTTTTACAGTGCTCATTTTAATAAAACAATGAAGGTTGGAGCCTCGGTTGCAGTTGCACGCCGCGGTGGAATTACTGCAACTTATGATCAGCTGAATAAATATTTTGGAATCAGTGGCATGCCTGTTGCTTCAGGTCAGTACTGGAACGGTGCACATGGTGCAGCTCCGGGACAGGCTGCAGAAGACGCAGAAGGAATGCAGCAGATGCGCACACTGGCACATAACATGGCTTTCCTTATGAAATCAATTCAGCTTGGAAAAGAAAAGTTCGGACTTCCTGAAAAGGAACCGACAACATTTATGAATTTTATCAGATAATTTATAAACCTGGTAAAAGAAAGGGGCTGTCCAAAAAGTAATGAGTGTAGCGCTCATTGAGCTCGTCGAAATGACTGCTACACTAAATGTGGTGGTTTCAATAAACTCAACCACCGTAATGCAAACTTATTGGACAGCCCCTTTATGTTTTAGTTTTTCTTAAATACCGGAATGCTTTCGATTGGTGTTGCAACTTCAACAGTTGTGCCGCCATCGTAAACTTTACCGTCGCGGATGTCTGTCCAATTTCCTTCCGGCAGATAAACCTTACGGCTCTTCATGCCAGCTTTCAGAACTGGAGCAACCAGGTATTCGTCACCGAACATGTACTGGTCACGAAGATCCCAGCATTTTTCATCGTCAGGGAATTCGTAGAACATTGTGCGCATTACAGGGGAGCCGGTTTTTGCAGCTTCTTTTGAAAGCTTTGCGATGTAAGGAACAAGGCTCTGGCGCAGCTTAATCTGAGCTTCAAGAATTTTCTGTGCTTCAGGACCATAGCTCCAGATTTCGTTAGGGCGTCCAGTGTAAAGGTAGCCTCCGCCGTAATCCTGCTGAGGATCTTTACAAAGTGGAGGTGTGTCGTGAGGATCGCGGTCGCCATGGAGGCGCATGATAGGGCTGAATACAGCGAACTGAGCCCAGCGTTCAAGGAGTTCAACAAAGGCTGGATCTTCAGGGTTTCCGTACATGAATCCGCCGATGTCTGTGTTCCACCAAGGGAAACCTGCAAGACCCATGTTCAGGCCCTGAGCGATGGAATCTTCAAGACATTCCCATGTAGACTGAACATCGCCGTTCCAGAGAACTGCACCGTATTTCTGGCTTCCGAACCAGCCTGAACGAGTCAGGTTCACGATGCTTTTTTTGCCCATTTCTGTCATGCCTTCATAGAAAGCCTGGTTGTAGCATTTTGGATAAATGTTTGTGCAGGCAAGGGCTGGTCCCATCTGGTAGCGGTAATTTTCCCAGTCGTAGATGTTGTAGTCAGGTTCAGCGTTGTCCAGCCAGAACATATCGATTCCGTAATCAACGTAATTTTTCTTTGCAATCTCCCAGATGTATTTGCGGGCTTCAGGGTTTGTAGCATCAAATGTAACACAGTCGCCCATGAAGTCGTATGTCTGGTTTGTTCCCCGTTCTGTGCGAACCAGGAGACCTTTATCAAGCATGTCGTAGTAGTGAACAGATTTTTTATCAACGCTTGGCCAGATGGAAATCATAACCTTTGTGCCCATGGCGTGAAGTTCGTCACACATAGCTTTTGGATCAGGCCAGTATTCAGGGTCGAAGCCCCAGTCACCCTGGCGGATCCAGTGGAAGAAGTCAATAACGATTACATCCAGGTGGATTCCCATTTCCTTGTAGCGGCGTGCAACAGTAAGAACTTCTTCCTGAGTGCGGTAGCGGAGCTTGCACTGCCAGAAGCCCAGGTAGTCCTTTGTCATTACAGGAGCGCGTCCTACAACGGCAGTATATTTTTCTACAATTTCTGCAGGTGTGTCGCCGGCAACAATCCAGTAGTCCATTTCTTTTGTAGATTCACAAAGCCATTCAGTCATGTTCTTTCCGAATGAGGCGCGGCCAACGCCAGGGTTATTCCACATGAAGCCGTAACCAAGATTTGAAATTGCAAAAGGAATTGTAATCTGTCCGTTGCGCTGAGCCAGTTCAAGCTGACAGCCTTTTACGTCCAGGTAAGGCATGGCGTACTGACCCATACCGTAAAGTTTTTCGCCGTCGTTAGGGTCAAAACGTACAGTCAGCTTGTAGTCGTAGCCTCCTCGGAGGCCCTTCCATTCGCGTGCGATAACTTTTGTACAGCAGGTTTCTTTTGAGGCGCTCGGATCGTAAGAGCGGAAATATTCGTGGAGGATACATTCGCTTCCTTTGTAGAAAGCCAGAACCCCGTTGTTGTTGAGGCGGGCTGTCATTTTTCCGTTTGTGATTTCTGCTCCGTCTGAAGTAATTTTAATTTTTGCCTTGCAGGCTTTTGGTTCTTCTGTGAGTCCCCAGACACTTCCTGTGAACTGAGGTTCAAGTGTTGAGCGAACGCGGAGGGCATCTTTTCCCCATGGTTCAATTTTCAGTGTTTCATTTCCCTTTTTCAGAATAAGGGCATTTTCTTCCTGTACGAACATTTGTTCTCCTTGTTATTTTGGGCGCCACCCTCGTAAACTCGGGGCGGGCTTTTCGCGGTTCACTGACGTTCATCCTCCTCGGGTCGTCTCGTTGGTTCGCAAAGCTCACTAATGGAGCCGCCCCTGCGGTGGACGCCTTCGGCGCCGCTCCAATCCCTGGCGCATTATTTCCTACTTTAATTCTACCTTGAGATTTTATATTTTTGTATAGAAATTTTAGTCAATATTTCCGTGATTTTTTATAAGTGAAAAGAGTGTTTGCTAGCCGTTTGGCGTCATAGAAACGTAGAAAGATACGGTCTGGGGTGGAACCGGTGGCGAACGGTGGCTTTGGGATAAAAACTCACACCTTTCTGTGATTTTTACCCCTAAGGTGTGAGTTTTTGAAGTTCAAGTAGGGGTCTGTCCCCTTTTGCTACCTTTGATACTACTTGTAACGGCGAAATGTCCGTTCCAAACAGAGCCACAGGCACAGAAAACTCACACTTTTCTGTGATTTTCTTCAAAAGGTGTGAGTTTTTGAAGATTAAGTAGGGGGTCTGTCCCCTTTTATTACCTTTGTTACTACTTGTAACGGCGAAATGTCCGTTCCAAACGGTGTGACAGGCACAGAAAACTCACACCTTTCTGTGATTTTTACCCCAAAGGTGTGTGTTTTTGAAGATTAAGTAGGGGTCTGTCCCCTTTTGTTACCTTTGTTACTGCTTGTAACGGCGAAATGTCCGTTCCAAACGGTGCGACAGGCACAGAAAACACACACCTTTCTGTGATTTTTACCCCTAAGGTGTGAGTTTTTGAAATTCAAGTAGGGGTCTGACCCCTTTTGTAACAGAAAACTCACACTTTTCTGTGATTTTACATCAAAAGGTGTGAGTTTTTGAAGTTCAAGTAGGGGCTCAAGTAGGGGTCTGTCCCCTTTTGTTATGTCCCCTTTTGTTATTTTTGTTACCTTCGTTACTGCTTGTAACGTCGAAATGTCCGTTCCAAACGGTGTGACAGGCACAGAAAACTCACACCTTTCTGTGATTTTTACCCCAAAGGTGTGAGAATTTCGAAAAATTTTCAAAAATTCCTCCTGTATTTGCCTGAAAAACCAAAAAAAATCTATTTATATGTTGGAGGAAAAATGCAACACATCATTTCTGAAATAAATGAACGATTGTCATATTTAAAAAAGCTTGAAGTTCAGACCGAAAAAACTTTTAAGGAAAACCTTCTGAAAGGTCGCATAAAAATAAATGCTTCTTCGAAATATCCACAGATTTACTTAATTACAAAGTCAAAAGACCTAAATGGGAAATACCTGGGGAAAAAAGATGCGAATATGATTTCTCGTTATTGCCAAAGGGATTACAGCAAACGGGTACTGAAGAAAATTCAGGATTTAATAAATAAACTGGAAAAGTTTTTAAGTGCCCTTCCTTCGGAACTTTGTTTCGCTTCCCTGGAAAATTTCCTGGCAGAAAAAAATCAGGTTCGCAGAAAGTATCTGACCGATTCAGTTTTATCTGATGAGGAGTTTGTGAAGGCGTGGTTGTTTGTGAAATACAAGGGAAAAGCATTTCTTGAAACAAATAGTGAACTTGTCACAGACCGAGGGGAACGCGTCCGGTCAAAAAGTGAAATGCTTATTGCAAATAAACTTGCTTCCCTGGGCATTCCGTATCGTTATGAATTTCCTCATAAACTTCGCGACCGTCACGGATTAAAAATAACGGTTTACCCTGATTTTACTTTGCTTAATAAAGAAACTCGCAAAGAAATAATCCTTGAACACTTTGGTCGTATGGATGACCCTGAATATGTTTCACACACTCTAGAAAAACTGAATCTATACGGGCGAAATGGAATTTTTCCTGGCAGCAGATTTTTGTTCACAACTGAAACTAGCCGGCACCCTTTTGATATGAGGCTATTTGAAAAACAATTAAAAGGTGCCGGCATAATCTAAATCTGGCTTATGGAAGTAAATTTTAATGAATGAAAAATTCAACTCACCGTTGAATTATATCCAAAAAAAATTGTTAGGAATCTTTATGCCATTCTGCTAATATACAATTACCACGTGGAAATAAAAAAGCAGAAGTAAAATGAATTACTCAATCGGACAGAACATTAAATCTGACAGAAAGCAGCTGGGTCTCACACAGGAAGAACTGGCTTCCCAGCTTTTTGTAACAGCTCAGGCAGTAAGCAAATGGAAAAGTGATGCGGGTATGCCTGATACAGCTCAGATTGTTCCACTGGCAAAAACACTGAACATTTCAACAGATGCACTGTTCAATGAATTTTTCTGATGAAGAAAATGCTTTGTGGAAAAAGCATGGTGATGAAGTACGGGAGCACATTGCAAAGCTTCCAGGTACTGAATCAAATATACGGCAGGAAAATTTCCTGCCGTATCTGGTTTATGCAGAAGACGGACAGCGCAGAGTGGATGAGCTTCTTGGAAAACTTAAAGCATGGAAAGGCGAAGACAGTAAGCTCTACAAAGATTTTTGTGTAAAGGCAGGTTTATAGAAAATGTCACTGTGGCAGATAAAGGACGAGCTTGGAAACCCATGCCGTCCGCAGAAAACAATGTTTCTGATTTCAGCTTTTTTTGATCCTCTTACAAACCGAACATTACAGAATTTGATTAATGGAATTGCGGACGTAACAGGAAATCAGTTCATGCTGGAATTTAATGTTCCGCCGCATCTGACTTTCCTTCAGATTCAGACCCGCACCGGCCAGGAGCAGCTTAAACAGGCGGTGAAAAATCTTGAAGGAAAACTTAAAGCCGTTCCCCTGACTTTTGCATCCTGCGGCGACGGAATCCCTAACGTTGTTTTTGCAAAAGTCAGAATGACCGATGAACTTAAAACTCAGATTAATCTGATTTATGATGAAATTATTAAAATCCCTGATATAAAAATTAATCCGTACTATCTTCCGGAAAATATTTTTCCTCATGTAACACTTGGAAAAACTTTGACCCGGGAACAGCAGTCGGCTGCCATGGATTATGTGAATAAAAACTTTTCCATTTTCGAAGGAATCATTTCTGAGGCAGCACTCACCTGCGGTAAGCCACCTTATCCACTGGTGCATTTTTCTGTCAGGTAATCTTTATATTATTTTCTGAAAACTTTTGAATTGCGTTCCGGAGTCCATTTTGCACGGCGTTCAGGTGGAAGAGATTCAACTGAATCAGCTTTGAAGCCAAGACTCTGGAACCAGTCGCCTGCCTGTGTTGTTAAAATGAAAACCGATTTTACGTCGCGGGCTTTTGCTGCCTGGCAAAGAAACTTAACCATTTTTTCGCCGATGCCCATATGCTTGAAGTTTTCATCAACAGCAACAGCGGCAATTTCGCCTTGTCCGTCCGGATATTTGTGGAGAGCGGCACAGGCACTGATACCACCATCAAATTCATAAACAATGTAATCATCAACTTTTTCAAGAAGCTGACTTTCTGTTCTTGGAAGAAGTTTTCCATTTTCAAAGAATGGGCGCATAAGACCCAGAACACGAGGAACGTCTCCCGTTGTCATCTGGCGGATTCCACCGTAGTCACTTGTATAAATCATGGTTCCTGAACCAAGGTCGCTGAAAATTTCACATGGCAGTACGCCGTCAAGATTTCCGTTAAGAATATGAGCACGTGTAACACCTTTTTCACAGGCGTCTTTTGCAAGTTCCAAAAGCCTTGTTACTAACGACCGTTCGTTAGCATTTAAAAACTGATCAACTTCCTCAACGGTCATGGCAGGAACATCACCTGTCTCTGAAAGTGCGAAACCTTCAGGAATATTGTAAGAATCAGAATTGATTTCTTTGTTATCCATTACAAAGAAAAGTTTGTCAGCCTTAAGACTTGTTGCAATATTCTGAGCAAGGTTCAGGGAAGAAATATTGTAAGGGTGACCGTTAGAGTTCCATCCGATGCAAGGGAAAATAGGAGTAAATCCGTCATCAAGAATTTTGTGAACGGCATCAATATCCAGTCTGCTGATTTCACCGGCAGTTCCAAAATCCTGTCCGTCAAGAACGCCTATTGCCCGCGAAGTAACCCAGTTACCGATAACGGCGTTGATTTTATTTGCGGCAAGATTTGTCATTACAATATTTGAAACATCGAATGCGGCCATTTTAATGAGAGGGATGGCCTCATCGTCTGTGATGCGGACATTGTCTTTATAAGCCCAGGAAATATTTGCGGAACTAAGAACTTCATCAATTCTTTTTTTTGCGCCTGGAACAATTACAACTTTTAAGCCTGAAGCATGAAGAAGTGCAATATCTTTAATGTGGCTGGAAAAAAGCGGTGAGTCAAAAAGTTTGTCATCCAGATAAATAACGACTGTTGCATTTTTGAATTTCTGGAGATAGCGTATTACGCCGCGAATGTTGTCGGCTTTTTGTGTTCTGAGTTCCATTCTTTCAGTATAGCGATTTATAGGAATAAATACACCCGCAATATTCCTGTCTGAAAAGATTGTATTCTTCGCTTAATTCAAGGCTCCGTCTGAAGCCGCCGTTCTTTTTAAAATCTGAAATAAGCCAGGCTGGTTCTCCGTCTTTTGCAGGCGGAAGCTCAATGGCGTTTCCCTTCAGGGAACGATATTCTGTAGTACCTGCAAGTTCCATTCCTATAGAGTTGATTTGCTCCGCATCTTTGAATGGGCTTATAGAAAGTGTAGTACAAAAGTAATCAAAACCGTTGGTTTTGGCATAATTGTATGTACATTTCAGGCGCAATTCGTAACAACGATGGCATCTTTCACCTTTTTCGGGTTCTTGTGCAATAAAAGGTTCATTCCGCACGTTTATTGCAGAATAGTATTCTTCGGGATCATATGGAAGAACCACAACTTTTACCTTATTTTCAAGAACAGGCGGAAAATGTGTATACAAAGTCTGCAGTTCCGAAAGGCGGCGTTCATATTCTGCGGCCGGGTAAATATTCGGATTGTAATACAAAACGGTCACATCGAAGTATTCGGCAAGATATTCAAGGACATAACTGGAACATGGGCCGCAGCATGCGTGCAGACAAAGTGAAGGGCGTTCTCCAGATTTTTTGATTCTGGTAATAACGTTTTCAAGAGACTTCTGATAATTGTGATTCCGCTCTCTGGATTTCTGCAGATATTCCATAAGATGATTATATAAAAACGTTTCAGAAAAAAACACTATGACAAAAAAATGTATTGCAGGATAAAATAGTTAAACGTTTTAATAAAATCAGGAGAACAAAAATGGGAAAATCATTATTTAAATTTTTATGTATTGGAGGATTAATTATGACAGCTGCAATGAACACAGGATGCAGTACTACTTCAAATGAGGCTAAATATGCAGGTCAGGTGAAAACAGAAAACAAGGCGCCGTCTAATGAACCTCCGTCTGCAGAAGAGATGAAGGCAGAAAAAATCATGCGTAATGATGATGGCATAGCTGTTTATCCGCCAAAAACTTATATGAACAATCACTGGGATTTGACTCCTGGTCGACTGGTTCATACAAATTACTATTCATCAGTTTGTGAAAAGAATAAGAATATTGCAGTTCTGCTTCCACCAGATTATTCGGAAGAAAAAAAATATCCGGTACTTTACGTTTTCCATGGTTACTGGGGAAATGAAATGTCTATGGTTGGAACACAGGTTCTTATCAGTAATATGATAAACATGGGTGACGCAAAAGAAATGATTGTTGTATATCCTTTTATCTATTCAAGTAAGACAAAGGCACAGTGCACAGGCTTTGGCGAACCTGAAGACTGGGCAGCTTATGACAACTGTATTAACGAAGTTGTAGAAGATGTAATGCCATGGCTCAAGACACAGTTTTCGGTTCTTGAAGGACGTGAAAATACAGCAGTCTGCGGATTCAGTATGGGCGGTCGCGAGGCACTTTCAATTGGTGTTGCACACCCGGAACTTTTTGGTTATGTTGCAGCTATGGCACCGGCTCCAGGAGTAATTCCAAATACAATGCATCCGGGTCAGTTCAAGGAAGAAGATTTTAAATTCCCCGAAGGCCTTACTCCAGAAGTTCTTATGATTTGTGTGGGAGACGCAGACGGCGTTGTAACTTTCTATCCTTCAACTTATCACGCTGTTTTGAAAAAGAATGGAGTTGATCATTTCTGGTGGATGGTTCCGGGAAGTGACCACGGAGACCCTGCAATCTCCAGCGGCCTCTTTAATTTCTGCGAAAGGATTTTTAAATAAAAGCGGGCGTTGCGGGCCGGCGTTTGAGGCCCGCAGAAGGGGTAGTGGAAAACAAAAAACCGTCGGATTAATTCGACGGTTTTTTTGTTTGAAACGAGGGGAAGGCTTTCCCCTTTTAAATCTGCCTAGCAGCCGATTGTAGTACCGATGTAATCCTGGTCGTTCAGAATTGCTTTGATGTTGGCAATATTTTTTCCGCCAGCGCAGATAACTTTCATTCCAAGTTCAGAAGCTTTCTTTGAAGCAATAGGATCGAAAGGACAGTTCTTTCCTGGAACCCATTCATCACCAACCATTTTGCGGAAGTCTTCCCAGCTGATTGAATCAATTGGAGTTGCATCAGGATTTTTGCGTGGATCATCAGTGTAAACTTTTTCGATGTTTGAAAGGTTTACGACTGTTTTTGCATCGAATTTTTCACCAAGGTAAACGGCATCTGTGTCTGTTGAGAATCCTGGTTTCCATCCTGCAGCCAGAAGAACCTGACCGTCGAATTTAACGTCTTCTGTTGGATTGTAAACAACATCGTTTTTGCAGTAGTCGCCGAAGCAGGCTTTTACAAGCTGTGCATTGAGACGGGTTGTCATGATTCCGATCCAGTCTGCTGAGTTGTTGTCTGCATGAGCACAAACTTCTTTATAAGCGTTCTGATAGAAACGTGCAGGTGCACCGCCACCAACAACCAGGATAAGGCGGTTTGATTTATCGGCGTCCAGCCATTCTTTTGCCATTTCTACAAAAGCTTTGAGAAAAGGTGCATCCGGTTTTTCCGGAACAACGATTGAACCACCAAGTGAAAGTACTTTAGTCATATATATCTCCTTTGAAAAATAATTACAAAAACTTAAAAACTGACTCACGGTCATAAATCAGCTGCCAGTAACGCTATGCCCAAGCCGCGTTTCGCGGCGACGTAAATTATTTCCACTAGGCAAACGACCAAAGGTCGTATGCCCAAGGCGCGCTTAATGCACGCCGACTTAAATAGTTTCCAATAGGCAAACGGCCGAAGGTCGTAGCTAGCGTCACTGGACGCGTAGCATGGAGAGGAAACTATCAAGCCACGCTACGAGTCCTACTGGCTAGCATGATTTATTTCCTCGCGTAAGTTTTCATTTATTATAGTCTTTTCCAAAGGAGATGTCTCTGACTTTGGAAAAGGGGCCGGGGTGGAACCCCGGAGAAGGGGGTGTGGAGGCAACGAAGTGCCGACCAAAGGTCGTTTGGCTTTCCCCCTCCACTTTATCTTTCTTCGCGGAAATAAGAATTTCCAAGACTAGCTGGAGCCTGGTATTCTTTTTTCTTCTGAAGACTTATGAAAATCAGAACTACAATTGTAGCGATGTAAGGAAGCATATCCAGTATAATTGAGTTCATTTTGATTCCAAGGAAAGAAGCGCCCTGGAATTTGAAGCCCAGTCCCTGAAGGGCGCCGAAAAGGTATGCGGTAACAATTGCTTTCAGAGGATTCCAGGTACAGAAGATAATGAGGGCTACGGCAATCCATCCGGCACCGGCTGTAATGTTTTCAAGCCAGCTTGGAACGAAAACCAGTGAAATGTATGCTCCGCCAAGGCCGCACAAAAAGCCGCCTGTAAGGACGTTTGCATATTTGATTACAGTGACAGGAATTCCCGAACTGTCGGCGGCGGCCGGGTTTTCGCCTATAGCGCGCATTGAAAGTCCGATTCTTGTTTTATACATGTAAATATAAATGAGGATTGCAAAAATCAGCGACATGTAAACATAAATGCTCTGATCAAAAAGAACAGGTCCGATTACCGGGATTTTGCTGAGAAGCGGAATTGCTTTTGGGGCGAAGAAATGGCGGAAGCTTTCTGTAAGTGCTTTGCCGGAAAGGAACTCGTTAAAAAGACCTGCAACGCCAGTTCCGAAAGTTGTAAGAACGATACCAGTAAC
The DNA here is from genome assembly GCA_018385395.1 of Treponema sp. Taxonomy (GTDB): domain Bacteria; phylum Spirochaetota; class Spirochaetia; order Treponematales; family Treponemataceae; genus Treponema_D. The sequence goes on along the minus strand of JAHBAD010000111.1, from coordinate 23,255 downwards.
TGTCTGATTTCCTTTAAGGGTGATTGAAATGAAACCGTAGATGGCGGCGCCGGAAAGTCCTGCAAGGCCTGCAACCAGCATTGCGAGCCATGGATTATTTGTGACAAGGGCTGTGGCAAAACCTGCAGCAGCGCCCATAAGCATCATACCTTCGATACCAAGGTTTGAGTTTCCGACTTTTTCACAAAGGATTCCCCCAAGGATTGCCAGGAGGATATGTGTTCCCATTTGAACGGAAGTCTGAAGGAAAAGTGTAAGTGCAAGCATTATTTGTCCTCCACAGTTTTATTTGATGTCCAAACGAATTTGTACTTAAGGAAGAATTCGCTTCCAAGTACAAAGAAAATGATGATTCCCTGAATAACCTGAGCCATTGTAGGCTGGATTCCCATAGAAGCCTGAAGTCCGCCTCCACCCTGAATGAGCATACTGAACAGGAAAGAAACTACAGTGATGATTATTGGATTCAGCTGACCGAGCCAGGTTGTGATTACGGCAGTGAAACCCATACCGCCTGAAAGCTGATAGGTAAGGGATTTTTCCATTGCGGAAGCCTGCATCATTCCTGCCATACCGCAGAGAGCGCCGGAAATGAAAACAGTGATGAAAGTAACTTTTGCAACGTTGATTCCGGCGTAGCGGGCTGTTGCTTTGCTTTCGCCGATAACATCAATTTCGTAGCCAAGCTTTGTTTTTCTGAACAGGACATAAATAAGTGCAACACAGATTAAAGTGATAATCCAGCCGATGTGGAATCCGCCGGTTTTTGGAAGGATTGCTGAATCCGGGAATTTCGGCATGCGGGGGAATCCGTCAGGGCGTTTCCATGGTCCGAATTGAAGATATGTGACCCATTTTGTTGCGATGTAGTTCAGCATAAGTGTTACGAGAGTTTCGCTTGCTCCCCACTTGTTCTTGAAGAATGAAGCAAGTGTTGCCCAGAGTCCGCCGCAGATAATTGCGGCAAGGAACATAAGCGGAAGCATTACAGGCATTGGAAGTCCTGGACATTTGAAAGCTACGAAAGCGGCACCAAAGGCGCCCATGTAGAACTGGCCGTCGGCACCAATGTTCCAGAACTTCATGCGGAATGACATAGCAATACCAAGTGAAAGCATTGTCAGAGGGATTGCTTTATGAACAGTCTGCTGAAGGTAATATTTTTTTCCGATGGAACCGGAAATGATTTTCCAGAAAACTATGAAAGGGTTTTTTCCCATACAGGCAATTACAATGCCTGAGGCAACGAGCGAAAGAAGAACTGCTGAAATGCGGAGCAGGCGTTCTTTCATTTTTGAAGGTTCATTTTTTGCAACTATATGTAACACGGCTTACTCCTGTGAATCGCCAAGCATCATCATGCCCACGTCTTCTTTACTAATTTCTTTTGGATTAACAATGCCCATAACTTTCCCATCGTGAATAACCATAAGGCGGTCAGATAGAGCCATGAGGACATCAAGATCTTCGCCTATGAACATTACACCGATGCCTTTTTTCTTCTGCTGGTTCAGCATGTCATAAACTGTATAGCTGGCACCAATATCAAGTCCGCGGACAGGGTAGGCAGTAACCAGAACTTTTGGCTTCATCCCGATTTCGCGTCCAAGAAGAACTTTCTGAATATTTCCGCCGGAAAGTTTTTTAACCTGATGTTTAATTGATGGAGTTGAAATATCGTATTCACCTACGATTGCTTCTGCCCGGTTTTTACCGGCTTCGCGGTCCATGAAGATGCCTTTTGTTTCATCGTAGGTTTTGAGCATAACGTTGTCGATAATATTCATGCCGGCAACAAGACCCATTCCAAGGCGGTCCTCCGGAACAAAGCTCATGCGAAGTCCCTTCTTTTTGATTGCAAGGGGCGAAAGCCCGATAAGCTCGTCCCCCATGAATTTAATGGAACCGTTTTCAGGCTTCAGAAGGCCAGCAATTGCTTCACAAAGTTCTTTCTGTCCTGAACCTGCAATGCCTGCAACACCAAGGATTTCGCCTCCATAAAGATCGAAAGACATATCATCAAGTATCTTGCGGTTTTCTTCATCATTGGTAAAAGTGATGTTTTGTACAGACAAAAGCGGGTTTTCGCTCTTTTCTACAGCAGGCCTGTCAATTTCCAGGCTGATTGCGCGTCCTACCATTAAAGCGGTTAATTCTGCAGGATTTGAGGCTTTTGTCTGTACAATTCCCACGAATTCGCCCTTTCTAAGCACTGCAACACGGTCAGAAATGGTCATAACTTCATTCATTTTGTGTGTAATGATGATTACAGTACAACCTGCTTCTTTCATGCGGCGGAGAACATCAAAAAGGTGCTCAGTTTCCTGCGGTGTCAGAACGGCTGTTGGTTCATCAAGAATAAGGATATTTGCGCCGCGATAAAGAACTTTAAGGATTTCTACAGTCTGTTTTTCGCTGACAGACATTTCGTAGATTTTTTTATCAGGATCGATTTTGAGTCCGTAAGTCTCTTCAAGCTTCAGGATTTTTTCACGGATCTGTTTTTTGTTTACAAAGAATCCAGCTTTTGCTTCGCCCATTGTAATGTTTTCCAGAGCAGACATAACATCCACAAGAAGGTAGTGCTGGTGCACCATACCGATTCCGGCTGCAATAGAATCTGCAGGGCGGGCGAAATTCTGTTTTTTGCCGTCAATAAAAATGCTTCCTTCGTCAGGGGAATAAAGGCCGGCAAGCATGTTAACCAGGGTTGTTTTCCCTGAACCGTTTTCTCCAAGCAGAGCCAGGATTTCGCCTTTTTCAATATCAAGGCTTACATCACTGTTTGCGTGGACTTCACCAAAAGTTTTTGAGATATGTTGAAGAGAAATAAAAGACATAAAGTCATTTTACTGCAAAATAAAGAGATTTTATAGAAGCATTTCAAAATGCTCCCGGTCAGAAAGCAGCTGCCAGCAACGCTAGCTAGCGTCGCTGGACGCGTACGCGCGGATAGGAAACTTTCAAGCCGCGCTACGAGTCCTGCTGGCGAGCATGCTTTCTTTCCTCGCGTATTTTTTTTGCTTGCACAAGTTTTCTTTATTTTGCCGATAATTAAAGCGTATGGAACTTGTGCAGACCCGCGACAGGAATCTGTTTCTTTCGTTTGTAGCCGAACTTCGCGCGAGGCTGCCTGAGAAATCCAATGCAGGGGATTTTCTTTTAATAAAGTAGTAAAATGATAAAAACTAGGAGGTTTTTATGAAAAAAGTATTCTCAAAGACTGTAGTGCTTGCTGCAGCATTCGGGATGATTATGGGTCTTGCTTCCTGTGGGAATAAAGCAAGTCTTAAAGACGGTACGTACACTGGAAGCGGCGACGGTCGTAACGGAGCAGTTGAAGTTGAAGTTACAGTTGCCGGCGGAAAAGTAACAGGTGCAAAAGTTCTGAAAGAAGAAGAAACTGATTTTGCAAAGCCTGCTGCAGCAAAAATTGTTGAAAAGTTTGCTGCAAAGGGAACGACAAAAGGAATCGATGCAGTATCAGGTTCAACAATCACTTCAAAGGCTACACTTACAGCTCTGGACGCTGCTATGGCTAAAGCAAAAGGTGAAGTTGTAAAGGAAGAAAAAGCAAAAGACACAAGCTGCGACATCGTGATTATCGGTGCTGGTGGTGCCGGACTTACAGCTGCAACAGAAGCTGCTTCTAAGGGAAAGAAAGTAATCGTTGTAGAAAAAATGGGAAATGCCGGAGGAAACACAATTTCTTCAACAGGCGGTCTCAACGCTTCTGAAACTTCAATCCAGAAAAAACTTGGAATTGAGGATTCAAACGAATCATATTACAACGACACAATGAAAGGCGGATACAACAAGAACAATCCTGATCTGGTTCGCAACATGGTTGAAAAATCGGCTGAAACTGTAGACTGGCTTATTTCAATTGGTGCAGACCTTACAGACGTTGGTAAGATGGCAGGTTCATCAAACAAACGTACACACAGACCTCAGGGCGGTGCTGCCGTTGGAGCACACCTGGTTCCTGTTCTTGAAGCAGCTGCAAAAAAAGCAGGGGCTGAAATCCGCTACAACGCAAAAGTTGTTGAAATCCTTAAAGACAAAAACGGCGCTGCCTGCGGTGTAAAAGTTTCTGCAAGAAACGGCGAATACAAAATCGCAGCAAAAGCAGTAATCGTTGCAGCCGGTGGATTCGGTGCCAACCCAGATATGGTTGTTTCTTACAAACCTGAACTTGCAGGCTTTGGAACAACAAACCACAAAGGCGCAACAGGTGATGCTTTTGAACTGGTAAAGCCATTTAATGTTGCCCTTACTCAGATGGATGAAATCCAGACTCACCCGACAGTAGTTCCAGGAAACGGAACAATGATAACAGAAGCTGTCCGGGGAAACGGTGCTATTATGATCAACCGCGAAGGAAAACGTTTCTGCACAGAAATGGCAACCCGCGACGTTATGTCAAAAGCAATTCTTGAACAGACAGGAAAAACTGCTTATCTGTTCTTTGATCAGGATGTTCGAGAATCACTTAAAGCAATTGAAGGATACGTAAAGAACGGACTTCTTACTCAGGCTGATACTGTTGCAGAACTGGCACAGAAACTTTCTATTCCGGCTGACGCCCTTGAAGCAGAACTTGCAGCTTACGCAGAAATCCAGGCAAGCGGAAATGACCCTCTTGGACGTAAGGCAAACGAAATGCCTCGCCCTCTTACAAAGGGACCTTTCTATGCTGTAGAAGTTGGACCTGCAATTCACCACACAATGGGTGGTATTGTAATCAACACAAAGGCTGAAGTTCTTGATACAGACGGAAACGTAGTACCTGGTCTTTATGCTGCAGGTGAAGTTACAGGCGGCGTTCACGGCGGAAACCGTCTTGGTGGAAACGCTGTTGCAGATATCTGTGTTTACGGAAAAATTGCCGCTGATACAGCTGTAGAAAAACTGTAGTTTTTTGCGTTAGGCGCTGGAAGGCCGCGAAGCGGGTCCGAATGAAATGAGGACCGAACGTAGTGGAGCCTGAAAGTGCCGGCCCGAGCGAAGCGAGGGCAACGCCCAAAACCTCGGAATGTACTGTAAATGTATGTACATTTCGGGGTTTTTTGTTTAGTTCTGGGCAAGTTTTTTGAAAATATGACGGATAAGGAAGATGGATGCAATACACATGCCGATTTCTGCCACAGTCTGTGAAAAGCCGAGTCCGTAAACCGGAATGAGTTTGTTCAGAATTATGATTGCCGGGATTTCCAGAATGATTTTTCTGAGGAAGGCAAAGAAAAGAGCGTATTTTCCAAAACCGCAGGCCTGAAAAATTCCGATTGCCAGGAAATCCATACACAGGAAAGGAATGGCTGTAGACATAAGACGGAGATAGGTTTTTCCGTAATTTACGATTACGTCGTTATCCAGGAACAGGCGCACAAGTTGAGGCGCAAAAGTCATGTAAACAAAAGTTGAAACGGCAAGGAAAGCAATGTCTACTTTTACTGTAAACTTGAGGACGTCCTTCATGCGCTGTGTATTTTTTGCACCAAAGTTGTAGCCTATAATCGGCATGACGCCCTGTCCGATTGCCATGGCAACGTAGAATGAAATCACCGAAATTTTCGACGCAATTCCCATACTTGCCACAATGTCTGAACCGTATGCAGCTGCAAGGTTATTCTGGATTGTCATGCCAGTTACATTCAGAAGGTTCTGGATACAGGCCGGAATTCCGACTGCAAAAATACCGAAGACAATTTCTTTCTGGAATTTGAACTTTCTTGGGTCTACGCAAACACAGGTCTGTCCCCTTTTTACAATAAGGAAGCCTGCAAAAACAAGACAGGCGGCACAGTTACCGATAAAGGTTGCAAGTCCTGCTCCCACAACTCCCATGCCCAGGAACTGAGGCAGAATAAAGAAGGGATCCAGGATCATGTTCAGAATACAGCCACTCATGGCGCCTATACTTGAAATGAGTGCGCTTCCTTCGGAACGAACAAGGTGAGAAAGGGTTACGCTCATAATTGCCGGAACGGCGCCAAGGGTACAGGTCCAGAAAAGATAATCTCTTGTTGGTACCAGTGTGGTTTCTGTTGCGCCAAGCAATTTAAGGAAAAATGGCCGGAAAGCGGTATAACCTGCTGCAAATACAATTGAAAAAATCAGGGCGCTGTAAAAGCCGAAGGCACTGCTTCTTGCAACTGTATCATAATCTTTGCGGCCAAGACCGCGGCTCATCATGCTGGAAGTGCCTACACCAAAAAGATTGTTTATGGCGTTGAATGCTAAAAGAACCGGGCCTGCAAGAGTAACGGCCGCATTCTGGATTGGGTCACCAGTCATGCCTACAAAGTAAGTGTCTGCAATGGAGTACAGTACCATTACAAGGGTGCCCATGATTGCCGGAATGCAGAGCTTCATTACGGCCTGCGGCACGGGCAATGTTTCAAATAATTCAGTTTTATCATTTTTGTTTTTCATAGCAGTAATAGAATTGTATCACCTAACAAAATCTGATTCCATAAAAGGCTGTTATGGTAAAAAAACGAATTTGTTGTAAAATGAAATTATGACAAAAGAAACTCCAAATGAACCATGCTTTCCTGATTACACAGACAGCATTCTGAATCTTTCAAATTCAATTTTGAAATACTATGGAATAGAACCTTTCCATGAAACTCATCCTGGAGCTGACTATCTTCTTTCCAAGAATTTTCCCCATGTAGTTGTTATCCTTCTTGATGGTCTTGGAATGAATATTCTTGAACGGAATCTTACTTACCGCGATTTTTTGCGCCGTAATCTTTATTCAGATTATTCTTCAGTTTTTCCACCAACTACCACTTCAAGTACAACCACCTTTCTTTCGGGATTAAGTCCTGTTGAACACGGCTGGCTTGGCTGGGATGTTTACTTCAAACAGGAAGATAAAACCGTCTGTTGTTTTAAGAATACCCTTCAACGAAGTACCACGCCTGCTGCCGATTATCATGTTGCCCGTAAGTATCTTCCTTACAAAAGCATTATTGATATGATTAATGAAACGGGAAAAGCAAAAGCTAATGTTGTTTTCCCTTTTGGGGAAAACGGACATTCCACTTTAAGTTCATGGGTTCAGGCTATCAAGGATTCTGTAAATACTCCGCAGAAAACTTTCACTTACGCTTACTGGGAAAACCCAGACAAGGAACTTCATTTCCGTGGAAACCGCAGTAATGATGTAATGAAAATGATAAATGATCTGAATGCGGAAATGGCTTATCTTTGTGGAACAACAAAAGACACTCTTTTTCTTATTACGGCAGACCATGGGCACGAAGATATTCAGAATGTGTTCCTTCAGGAGGATTATCCTGAAATTGCAAAAATGCTTCAACGCCCTTGCAGTATAGAACCTCGGGCCATCAGTTTTTTTGTAAAAGAGGAATATAAGGATGTGTTCGCCCGCGAGTTCAACGACAAGTTCAGTAAGGACTATATTCTTTTTACAAGGGAAGAAGCTCTGGAAAAGAAACTGTTCGGTCCTGGTAAACCTAATGAAAATCTGACAGGCATCGGAGATTTTATTGCCGCCGCAATTTCTTATAAGACAATTTTATGGAATAAAGAGTGCACCCAGTTTAAGTCTCATCACGCAGGACTTAGAAAAGAAGAAATGCGCATTCCGTTAATCTGGTACGGAAAGAAAGCCCGGAAAAATGTTGGTAACAAAATATTCCTGACGACTCTTTCGCTGATAGTGGCATTTATTGTTTATATTCTTGTGATATAGATTTATGAAAAAAAGCGACTCGAAAGAGCCGCCTTTTTAATTTAGAATATTTTGAGAATGTGTCCGCTGAAAAGCAGGCAGATAAAATCAAGAACCCAGATAACATTCCATCCTGTAAGAAGGCGGAAGAGGGCGCAAAAAATATGTCCGTCTAAGATTCTTTGAACGATGCCAAGAACCGGTCCAAACAGAATACAAAGAATAAGGCTGATAAGTCTGTTCAGTCCGAAATAATCTTTTTGTGAATTTGCCATTCGGTTACTCCTTTAGTTAATGCCTGTTACTTCGTAGCCTGCATCTTTTACTGCAGCTGTAAGAACATCGTTACTTACTTCCTGTGAAAGAGTAACAACAGCTGTTCCTTTTTCGTGGCTTGCCACTGCTTCTGTTACTCCTGCAACAGCTTCCAGTGCCTTCTTTACGTGTGCTTCACAGTGTCCGCACATCATACCTGTAATGTTTAAAGTCTTTTCCATTTTTGACTTCTCCTTATTGTGTGATTTGTTTTTTATTTTTTTGTCACCTTTATTATTGTAAATCTTTGCAAGATTCAGTCGGAGCGCGTTTGTTACTACGCAGAAACTCGAAAGACTCATGGCAAGGGCACCAAACATCGGGTTCAGCTTCCAGCTGAAAAGATTTATGAAAACTCCCGCCGCAAGGGGAATACCGATTGTGTTATAGATGAACGCCCAGAAAAGATTTTCCTTAATATTCATAAGAGTTATGCGGCTTAAGCGGATTGCAGCCGGAACATCAAGCAGATTGTCTTTCATAAGAACGATCTGGGCGGCATTAACTGCAACGTCTGTTCCCGTTCCGATTGCAATACCAACGTCAGCTTCTGTAAGTGCAACGGCGTCATTTATTCCGTCGCCTGTCATGCAGGTTACGCCTTCGGCCTTAAGTTTCTTTATGATTTCAGCTTTCTGTGAAGGGAGGACGCCCGCATAAACTTCATCAATTCCGGCCTGCTTTGCAATGGCACGGGCAGTTTTTTCATTGTCGCCAGTGAGCATGATTGTTTTGATTCCCATGTTTTTTAGCTGGCTGATTGCCTGTGCGCTTTCTTCTTTAATTGTATCCGAAACCGAAATGACTCCAAGAAAATCATTTTCGGTTGAAAAGAATAAGGGGGTCTGTCCCCTTTCAGAAAAACTGTCTGCTTTACGAAGAGCTTCTTCCGGAATCTTTGTTTTTATGCCGATAAAATCTCTGTTTCCGCCGAAAACTTTTTTCCCTTCAATAAAACCTTCGAGTCCTTTTCCGAAAACGGCATTGAAGTCTGTCACTTCCGAAAGTTCAATGTTTTCGGCTCCAGCTTTTTCAAGAACCGCCTTTGCAAGAGGATGTTCGCTTTTTGCTTCAAGACTTGCGGCAACTTTCAGTAAGTCTGGAACGCATTCAAAAATTTCTGTAACTTCCGGAGTTCCTTTTGTGATTGTTCCCGTTTTATCAAAAGCCACAATGTTGATTTTTCCGGCCTGTTCCAAAGTAACAGAGTTTTTAAAAAGGATTCCGTTACGAGCGCCCATTCCGTTTCCAACCATGATTGCAACAGGTGTTGCTAGCCCCAGGGCGCAAGGACAGCTGATAACAAGGACGCTGATTCCGCGGGCAAGGGCAAACCCGATTTCTTTTCCAAGAAGAAGCCACACTGCAATTGTGATTACGGCGATGCAGATAACAACCGGAACAAAAATGCCCGAAACTTTGTCTGCAATTCTGGCAATAGGTGCTTTTGTGGCGCTAGACTCTGAAACCATCTGAATGATTTTTGAAAGTGTTGTTTCGCTTCCAACAGCTGTGGCACGGCATTTCAAAAATCCTGATGTGTTGAAAGTGCCGCTTGAAACTTTGCTTCCTTCAGTTTTTTCGGAAGGAATACTTTCGCCTGTAAGGCTTGCTTCGTTCACGGCGCTTGAGCCTTCAATAACAATTCCATCCACGGCAATGTTTTCTCCAGGTCGCACTGTGAAAATATCGCCTACCTGTACTTCTTCAACCGGAACTTCAACTTCTTTTCCGTCACGTATTACTGTAGCGGCCTTTGGCGCAAGCTTCATAAGAGATTTAAGGGCATTTGTTGTTTTCCCTTTTGATTTTGCTTCGAGCATTTTCCCAACAGTGATAAGTGTCAGAATCATGGCAGCCGATTCAAAATAGAATTCGTGCATCAGGCTCATAACTTTTTCGCTTTCACCAAGATTTTGAAAATAAATCATCAAAAACAGAATGATTGTGCTGTAAATAAATGAAGCCGAAGAACCCAGAGCAACCAAAGTGTCCATATTCGGGCTTCTGTGGAAAAGGGACTTGAATCCGCTTACAAAAAATTTCTGGTTTATAACCATGATGATTGCCGCAAGAAGAAGCTGGCTTAAACCTATCATTATGTGGTTGCCTTCCATAAAAAAGGGAAGAGTCCAGTTCCACATCATGTGACCCATGGAAATGTACATGAGAACTGCAAGGAAACCGAGAGATGTGAAAAGTCTTTTTTTCAAAACAGGAGTTTCTTTGTCTTTAAGGAAATCATCTTTGTCTGATTTTTTCTCAGATGATTTAACGGCGTTTTTATTTTTGACACCGTAGCCTGCTTTTTCAACTGCAGAAATGATTTCACTTTCTGATGCAGTTCCATCCAGAACCATGGAGTTTGTAAGAAGATTTACAGAACAGCTTGTTACGCCCGGAACCTTTGAAACAGCTTTTTCAACACGTGCCACGCAGGCCGCACAGCTCATTCCTGTAACTTCGTAGTCTTGCATCGCGTCCTCCTTACTTAAGCTTCTGGAGAGTCCAGATCAGCTCATCAATAACTTCGTCTTTACCTTCTTTCAGGTCACGTTTTATGCAGCCCTTTATGTGGTTCTTCAGGATTTCCATTGAAAGAGATTCCAGGGCAGATCGGGCAGCACTGACCTGTGTCAGAATATCAGTACAGTATGCATCGGAATCTACCATGTTTTTAATTCCGCGGATCTGACCTTCAATTTTACTGAGACGTGTAGTGAGTCGTTTTTTGTCCTCACCATGACGGATTGTCTTTTTTGTTCCGTCGAGGGATGCTTCAGTTTCTGCTGAACAGCAGCAAGATTTCTTTTCCATATTTTGAATATACCCCTAGGGGGTATAAAAAGTCAAGGAAAAGAGCGTAAAAAAAAGCAGTTCCCGTTTTGGAAACTGCCTTGTGTTTTTAATATCCTGGACGTACGAAAACGTCTTTATTGTCTGGATCTGTGATTTTTTTATAAACCTTATCGGTCCATTCGTCCTGCGGAACATCTTCAATGCTTACTGAAAAATGTTCTATTTCTCTACCAAGTTCCCTGGATGCAGTTTCTGCTAAAACTTTTGCAAGCTTTGCTTTAATTTCATCACTTCTTCCAGGATACATCTGCACTGTAATATGTGGCATATAAAATTCCTTATTTCACAATTATTCTTCTACATCGTAACAGGTGATATGAAGATCTTTTAATTGATTTTCATACAATTGGTCAAGGCACGCTTCGCTCTTCGGCCTTGACTCAATTGTTTGTCGGGTATCAGGACAAGCCTACACCCGCCATCTACGGCACTTGGACATTCATATGTCTGGTCAAGGGACGTTCGCTATCGCTCTCTCAAGCCCTTGACTCAGCCGTTTTGAGGGTTGCTAAAAATTATCAACCCTTATACGCCCGGTCAAGGGACGTTCGCTATCGCTCTCTCAAGCCCTTGACTCAGCCGTTTTGAGGGTTGCTAAAAATTATCAACCCTCAATCCATTGGTTCGCTGCTACGCAGCTTCCCCAATTATACTTCGGGATCAGTAACTACAATATGTAAATCATCCAACTGAGTCTGATCTACCGCACTTGGACATTCATATGTCTGGTCAAGGGACGTTCGCTATCGCTCTCTCAAGCCCTTGACTCAGCCGTTTTGAGGGTTGATATAAAATTATCAACCCTCAATCCATTGGTTCGCTGCTACGCAGCAAGCCCAGATTATTCTTCTACATCGTAACAGGTGATATGTAAATCCTTCAACTGCTGCTCGTCTACTGGAGCCGGGCACTCGTCCATTGGGCTTGCTGCCAGGTTATTCTTAGGGAATGCGATTACTTCGTGGATGCTTTCTTCGTGGCGCATGAGCATGATCAGGCGGTCAAGTCCTGGGGCAATTCCTCCGTGTGGTGGAGCACCGAATTTGAATGCCTGTACCAAAAAGCCGAATGCTTTTTCTGCGCGTTCGTTTGAGTAACCAACGATTTTGAAAATCTTCTGCTGGAGGGCAGGGTCGTTGATACGCATAGAACCTGACGCAAGTTCGTATCCGTTCAGTACCAGGTCGTAAAGGTCACCTTTTACTTCACCAGGATCTGATTCCAGTGTGTCCCAGTATTTTTTCTGTGGAAGCGTGAACATGTGGTGTTCTGTTTCCCAGTGATTTTCTTCTTCGTTCCATGCAAAGTATGGGAAGTCGATGATCCATGCAAAGTGGAATTCATCTTCTGGGTTGTACAGGTTCAGATCTTTACCAAGCTGTTTACGAACAGCACCAAGAGCTGTACATGCAAGCTGCCATTTTTCGTCGCTTACAAAAAGCAGAAGGTCATTTTTTTCAGCTCCAAGTTTTGCACAAACTTCAGCTTCTTTTCCAGCGTAGAACTTTGAGATACCGCCTTCGAAAGCCAATTTACAAGATCCTTCGGCAAGCTCAGGATGACCTTCGGTCACTTTCATCCATGCAAGACCTTTTGCCTTGTAGGTTTTTGCAACAGCTTCCAAAGCTTCAATCATTTTGCGGCTGTATTTGTCTGCAACGTTTTTAACAACCAGGGCTTTGAGTCCTGAACGTTCGTGGCGTGGAAGAGCTTTGTCTGCTTTTGCAGCGCCTGCTTTGAATGCAGCAAAATCAGAAATGTCTGCCATGAAAGCGGCATCCTGCATTTTCATATCAAAACGGAGGTCAGGTTTATCTGAACCGTAAAGGTCAAATGCGTCTTCCCAAGTGATGCGGTCAAATTTTGCAGGAAGATCGTAGTTCAGAGTTTTCTTGAAAATGTGCTGCATCATTCCTTCTGTTGTAGAAAGAACTTCTTCACGGTTGGTGAATGACATTTCCATATCAATCTGTGTGAATTCTGGCTGACGGTCACCACGAGCATCTTCATCACGGTAACAGCGTGCAATCTGGAAATACTTGTCGAATCCAGAAACCATGAGCAGCTGTTTGTAAAGCTGTGGGCTCTGTGGAAGTGAATAGAATTTTCCAGGGTGAACACGGCTTGGAACCAGGTAGTCACGGGCACCTTCTGGAGTAGATTTAATGAAAGTTGGAGTTTCAATTTCCAAAACACCTTTTGATGTAAGGTATTCGCGTGTTGCAAAAGTTACCTGTGAACGCAGAATAATATTTTTCTGCATTGGCTCGCGGCGAAGGTCCAGATAGCGGTATTTAAGGCGCAGGTCTTCGTTTGGAAGAACAATCGTTCCGTCTTTCTGGCGAACTTCTTCAATTGAGAATGGCAATTCCTGGCTAGTTGTAAAGATTTCAATATCTGTGGCTTCAACTTCAATTTCACCTGTAGCCATGTCAGGGTTAATATCTTTGTCAGCGCGGGCGGCAACTACACCTTCCACGGCAATACAATATTCACTTTTAAGTGATGAAGCGATTTTTTTAACGTCGTCGCTTGCAGAATCCCCAACCATTACCTGAGTGATTCCGTAACGGTCACGGAGCATGATGAATGTGAGTCCACCCAAGTCACGGGCGCGGCTTACCCAACCGTTCAATACGACCTTTTTACCAACATCTGCCTTGCGAAGGTCACCGCAAGTTACAGTTCTTTTAGAATTTTCCATAGTAAAGAAGTATATTCTTTTGCAGCGTTTTATTCAATTTTTACCATAATACAACCGTAGTTTTGCAATATTCATTGCTATGGCATATACTTATTGTATGCTAAATAGTATTTACACCTTTTCGTTTATCCTTTCCTTTGTATATCTTTTTATTCTGGTTTCAGTTTTTAGAAACAGGATATCTTCATATTATATTTTACTTTTTGCTTCAATCCTCATAACGAATTTCGGTTATATGCAGATGTCTGATGCGGACACTTTAAAAATGGGGTTGTACGCAAATCAAACGGTATATCTTGGTGGAAGTTTTTCATCCTTTTTTCTTTTTATGTGTATTGCCGATTTGTGTAAAACAAAAATTCCCATCTGGTTTCAGACTCTGCTGATTATTTATGGAGGAATTCTTTTCTTCTTTGTTTCAAGTGTTGGAAAGTTTGATGTGTATTATAAAAGTGTAACAATTGTACATAACTTCGGAGTTTACATGCTCAAGAAAGAATATGGTCCCCTTCATATTCTTTATCCGCTGTATATGCTTGTTACAATGACAGGCGGCTATTTCATAATCATAAAATCATTCTTTAACGGAAAAGCAGTTTCATATAAGAACTCTATCCTTCTTATGGTCACTATGACACTTACCCTGACTACTTATCTGGTAGAAAAACTTTCAGGGTGGGGAATCCCGCTTATTCCTATCGCTTATGATATAAGCCAGACCATTGTAGTTTTTCTTCTGATCAGAATCAGTATGTATGATGTTGGATTAATTTCCTCGGACGTTCTTGTTGAAACAGCAATAAGCGGCATCGTTTGTTTTGATACAAAGGGAAGGTTCCTTGGGGCTGACGATGACGCACGTAACTGGTTTCCGGAAATTCAGGAATTGAAAATTGATGTGGGATTTGATCCAGAAAAAAGTGATTTATTGAATCAGATTCATAAATGGGTTTTTGAAGGATCAGAAGTAAAATCTATTCTGATTCACCGTGGTGATCAATTTTTTCAGATTGAATATTCGATGAAAAAAGAAAATTCTTCAAAAGTGATTCACTGTATTTTTATCCGAGATGATACAGAAGATCAGAAACATCATCTTGAAATGAAAGCTATAAATGATAATCTGGAAAAAATCGTTTACGAAAAAACAAAGAAAATGCGCCGCATTCTGAATGACATTATCCGAAGTATGGCTATTACCGTTGAAAACCGCGATTCAAATACAGGCGGTCATATTCAGCGTACCAGTGATGTAGTAAAAATTTTTGTAAATCACCTTATGAAAACAGGAAAGTTTACAGAACGTTTCTCAGATGAGCGTTTTCGCGATACAGTCCGTGCAGCATATCTTCATGATTTTGGCAAAATTGCAATTCCCGACAAAATTCTTAATAAGCCTGGACGCTTTGAACCGGACGAATATGAAGAAATGAAAAAACATTCAGAAAAAGGGGCCGCAATTGTAAAGAAAATTCTGACACATTCTGAAGATAGAACTTTCAAGGAAATTGCAGAAAACGTTGCTCATTATCACCATGAAAAATGGAATGGATTAGGATATCCTGATCAGATCAGCGGGGAAAATATTCCTTTTGAGGCACGTATTATGGCTTTGGCTGATGTTTTTGATGCACTGGTAAGTAAACGAGTTTATAAAGATTCCATGAGTTTTGATGACGCATTTAAGATTATCAAAGAAGATGCAGGAGAGCATTTTGATCCTGAGCTTGCAGCAGAGTTTCTTATTTGCAGACCAAAGTTTGAAGAACTGTATCGGAGTTATAAAGATTAGAAAAAGTGTTATATTAATAATATGTTAGATTTTGAAAAAATATGGGCTAATTTTGAAGCAGCCCACAAAGATGAAATTCTTCCTCCTATGTCTATTACAACAGAAATTCCGGCAGAAAATAAGCTTGTCATTTTAATTGATATTGTCGGATTTTCAAAAGAAACAACAAAGGAACAGGTGTATAAAATTTATTGTTTCGAGCATTATGTAATAAAAAATGTTCTTTCAAATTTTTTCAATTTTAAAAATCGAATCAGAATTAATCAGTTCATTCCAACAGGTGACGGTTGTTATATTGTAGCTGATGAATGTGATCCTAAAAGGGCCTTAGATTTTCTTGTCGCTTTGATCCGCGGGTTTCAATACATAGGAAAAGATGATCCGAATCCATGGGCTTTAAGAGCTTCGGCATTGTTTGGTGAATGTGTGCCATTTTTAGATTTAGCAAAACATAAAAATTATATCGGCGAAGGGATGAATGAAGCTGCAAGAATATTAAGTTATGGGCAGGCAGCACTTGAAAAGAAATTTCTTGAAGATAACTCTGAAGCAGAAATTTTAGATGCCAAGCTCTTTTCCCGTAACAGTCTTTATGTTGGTGAAAACCTTTCTGAAGAACTGGCAAATTATCTTTCTTCAGGAAATAAAATTTACCAGTTTGATAATATTCCAGATAAACACGGAAAAACCCGGAATATATCAGTTCTTCAGGGATTAAAATAATTTCTATTTAAGTTTCTTAAAAAACCAGAAGATGTAAGGAATTGCGGCCAGTGTACTTAAGGCATCTGCAATTGTCTGAGTCAGTTCAACCCCTAAGATTCCGATAAGAGGTGGCAGAAGCAGGATTACCGGAATAAAGAAAACTCCCTGACGGTTACATGAAAGGAATGTTGCAGCCTTTACGTGACCTGTACTCTGCATGAGCATGTTTGTTGTGATGATGATTGAGTGGAACGGCATAAGACAAAGCTGATAACGCAGGGCAGTAGTTCCAACTCTTACAACATCAGGATCGTTTCTGATTCCCTGAACAATTTCTTTTGCAAAAAGGGCAATAAAACCTGAGAAAATTCCAAGCATAATAAAGCTGGACACAACAGTGAAAGCAAAAGCTTTTTTTACGCGGTCGTAGCGTTTAGCTCCGTAGTTGTATCCGCAGACAGGACTGAAGCCCTGCCCGATACCAATCATTACAGAAGCGATAAGCATAACGACGCGGGTTACAATAGCCATGCCCGCAATAGCGGCGTCATTTCCGTAAGTACCGGCGGCGCGGTTCAGAAGGATTGTTGCAAAGCTTGAAAGCCCCTGGCGGCACAAAGATGGGAAGCCTGTACATACAATTGTCCACAAAATGGCACCACATAAAGCAGAAGATTCGTCAGGCCCTTCGCCGCCTGAAAGGTTTTTCACGCTGCGGCAGGCAAGGCTTAAACGCAAAGAACAGATTGCTTTTTTGAAAACAAAGAATGAAAGCAGAATGCAGAAACTTATAATCTGGCAGATTACAGTTGCAATGGCAGCCCCGCGGATTCCAAGGCCGAAAGTGAAAATAAAAAGAGGATCCAGGAAGATGTTCAGGATGCCGCCGAATGTTAAGGCTATCATGCTGAAGTTTGCTTTTCCTTCCGATCGCAGAACATTGTTCAAAACGAAACTTGCACACATAAAAGGCGCACCAAGGAAAATAACTGAACCGTACTGTACGGCAAATGGAAGGATTGTTTCCGAAGCTCCAACTATGCGCATTATGCCGGATGAGAAAATTGTACAGACAAGTGCAATACAAAGCCCCACTAAAATAGCAGTAAAGAAGGCTGTTGAGGCAATAACGCTTGCTTCCTTTTCTTTGCGTTCGCCCAGCCTGCGGGAAATCAGGCTAGAACTTCCCATACCAAGTGTAAACCCGCAGGCCTGAATAATGCTCATAACCGGGAACATAATGCCTACAGCGGCACTGGCTTCTGTACCAAGCTTTGAAACAAAGTAGGTGTCGGCCATGTTGTAAATGCCGGTAATAAGCATTGAAATAATTGTTGGAACGGCCAGCGTGGAAATGAGTTTCCACACCGGTTTATTGATCATTTTATTAAATTGTTTTGCTTCTCTGGATTCCTTTTCTGACATAATAAAATTATAAAGTGTTTTTTGTAAAACAAAAAGGAGAACCTCTTCCGAAGTTCTCCTTAAAAATTAATTATCTTTCTTATTTTACCAGATAAACCACACAGGAATGTCCCTGGATTTTTGTGGAGCTTATAACCGGTACGGTTTCAGTGACCGAGCTTGCCGGTTCAGCCGAACGGGTAGTTGTTGTTGAAAAGGCAGTAGAAACGCCGTTTTTCAGCGCTTTGTCTGTACAATCGCAGTGATTCCACAGGTCTCTGACGCTTTTTGCAACACATTTATCACATCCGAAAATCTCCTTTACAGGCGTACAGATTTCGCGTTCTTCATCACTAACGTTGAACTGGGCAACATAGTAGCCTTCATCTTTGCATTTTGCTTTCCAGACAATTTCATTGTTATCGCGGCAAACAAGTTCTGCCTGTGCGCCGTTCTTTTCCATAGCCAGGATTTCGTCATTTGTAATAAGGTTCAGGTTATCGGCATTGATCTGTGGCAGGTCTGTTCCAATCATGAGAGGAGAACGGAAAATGCTCCACAAAGAAATCATAGTGCGGGTTTCTTCAAGCGTGAATTTACAATCCCAGGCTCCATGTCCCCAGCCGTAGCCAAGTTTGCCCATAGGGAGCATGTCGCAGTCAGGCCAGTTTCCATGGCCGGTGTGGTTCTGCCATACTTCGCAGCGTTCAAACATAGCCTTAAGAAGTTTCCAGTCGTCCCAGAAATCATCTGTAATGCGCCACATATTTGCGTATTTTTTGTAGTGCCATGATTTTTCAATAACTGCAGGTCCAGGGCTTAATGAAAGCACCATGTTGCGTCCGCTAGCTTCAATGGCACGGGCAATCATTTCAACCTCTTTTTCTGCAGAGTAAGGATTTGCAGGATACATGTTTGTGTTACAGATATCATCAACTTTTACAAAATCAACGCCCCATTCTGCATAAAGTTCAAAAACAGAATCCCAGTAATCCTGTGCATATTTTTTGTTTGGATCAACTCCGTACATGTCAGGATTCCATCTGCTTGAAGAATAGGGATTTGCAATCATGTCGGCAGTTACTTTTGCGCCGTCATGAGTTTTGATTGGCAGATGATTGTGGCAGGCATAACGTGGAATACCGCGCATAATGTGGATTCCGAATTTAAGTCCTAAAGAATGGATGTAATCTGCAAGAGGTTTAAAGCCTGCTCCATTTGCTGATGAAGGAAAACGGTTTGGAGCCGGAATCTGGCGTGAATATTCGTCCAGGCAGAACTGACTGAAAGGAATGTACTGAATCCATTCGTCGTTGCGTTTTCCGGCATCAGGGTCAGACCACTGAATATCAATTACAATATATTCCCATCCGTGCTGTTTCAGGTTTTTTGCCATATAGTCGGCATTTGAACGAACCTGTTCTTCATTGACCATTGTGTTGTAATAGTCATAACTGTTCCAGCCCATAGGTGGAAAAGGTGCCACATTATTTTTGTTGTACATATGAAATCTCCTGTCGAAAAAAAAACCGACAAGATAACTTTAAGTTGTCTCGCCGGTTTTTTCAACTGATTTTTTTCCAGTCTGTTAGTTCATTAATTATGCATCTGAAAGTTATTCAGGTTGTATTTCTTCCTGAGAAACTGGTTCATCTGATGTTTCATTTTTTTCTGTAATGAATCTGCCAACCAGAGCATTAAGAGTATTGATGTTGTCCTGAGTTTTGTTAGCCATATCCGAAATGTGCTGTGCAGAACTGTTGATTTCTTTTGCTCCGATTGCCATTTCATCCATACTTCCGTTAACCGTAGAAACTACCTGATTCAATTCAGCCATAGAAGACTGAATATGAACAGAGTCCTGTTCCAGGTTTGAAGCTGTTAGTTTTACAATGTTCGAGTTTGCAGTAATTGTCTGAAGACTTTCGAGAACCTGCTTAGAAGCACTTGCCTGTTCATCCATTGCATTGGAAATAATGCGAACGATTTCATTTGTTTTTCCGATTCTTGCCTGAACGTTATCGAATGCAACTCTTGATTTATCAGAAGAATCAACTACGGCTTCGATTGTTGCAGAAATGCGCTGAAGTTCCTGTCCGATTGCAGCAGACTGATCTGAAGTGTTTTCGGCAAGTTTACGGATTTCGTCAGCAACAACCGAGAATCCTTTTCCCGCTTCGCCGGCGTGAGCTGCCTCGATAGCAGCATTCATGGCCAGCAGGTTTGTCTGTTCTGCAACATTTGCAATCGTATTGTTAGCATCAAGCAGGATTTTTGACTGTTCAACCATCCTGTTGATTTTTTCATTTACTTCATTCTGACGGGCAAGACCTTCGCCTGAAACTTTTTCAAGTTCCCCGAATTCATGTGCCATTTTTTCCACATTATCAGTAACAGAATTAATGTTTCCAACCATTTCTTCAATGGCACAGGAAGAATCAGAAATACTGTCTGCTTCCTGAGTAATAAGGGAATCCAGTTCATGAATTTTCAAAATACTTTCATTTATAAGATTGATTACCTGTTCAAAAGTATGTGACTGAGATTCAGTCTGGCGGCGGACTCCTTCGATATTTGCCATAATCTGAGCAATAGAACTTGCGCTTTCCTGGGCACTTGAATGAAGTTCCTGACCAATCAAGTTCAAATCGTTTTCAGATTTCTTCAAATCTGAAATCATGATTCTTTGAGATTCAACAAATTGATTGAAATAATGGACAAGGTCTCCAACTTCGTTTTTTGCGTGTGTATGAATGCGGATAGTCAGATCACCTTCACCTTCTGAAAGATGTTTTGTGAAGCTAACGGTTTTAATGATAGGTTTTGCAAGACTTGTTCCAAGAATGAAACTTGTAAGGGCAAAAACAAGAATAAAGAAAATTGTTCCCATAAGGAACATATTGATAGTACGTTTAATAATTGGTTTTTCGATTTCTGCCCTTGAAACACAAGATATAACCATCCAGTTTGTCTGAGCGTTAATTCGGGAGGTCATAAGGTTATCTATGCCGTTGATTTTACAGGAATTGCGGTTGCGGTCTGTAATAACTTGAGTGAATTGCTGGCCAATCAGGTCTTTGTTTGTTGCAATGATGATTTCATTCGTCTCAGCATCAACAACAAAATGCTGAAGAGTTTCATAGCCATTGTCGTAACTCATTAATTCAGAAAGGCTTTCAATGGAAAGATCTATTCCAAGGATACCCTTTTTCTGTCCGTAAACCAGAACTGGGGCAGTTGCAGTCATGACAATGTTCCCGGTGATTGCATCAATATATGGATGACAGTATTGAACTGCATCGTTTGAAGTAAAAGCGTTGATGTACCAGCTGCGGGATGTACAGTCAAAATCAGGTGGAAGAGGATTGTCATTTAAAATCAACTTACCGTTAGGATATCCACAATACATCAGAAGGAAGTCTGGAGTGGAATTCTGCTGTGTTTTAAAAAGATCAAGGACTATTTCTTCAGCATCTTCATTATCCATAGCCAAAGGCATATATCTGTTGCCTGCCAGACCTTTCAAAATTTCACCGGCTACACTGAATTTTTTTGAGGCGCTGGCTTCAATTGCAATATTGAAAGTTTCAAGATCACTTGAAGTTTTGGTAATGCCTACCTCTTTATAGTTTTTTGCCCAATAAAGATTTAACAGGTTCAAAATAAGAACAGCCACAATAACTGAGACAAGAAAAATGCTTCTTCGTATAGTTTGCTTCATGATATCAATTATATAATAGAAAAAAGATTTAGCAATGATAATTTGGATAAAATAGAGATTCTAACATTGCATTTTTCCTTATCTTGAGGAATATTTTTTCTTTTTTTCTGTGTATTGCTTCATATCAGCCTGGGCAATAAGGTTTTCAAGAAGGCAGTTTTCTTTTGTGAATGAAACCGCACCAATACTCATGGAAAGTCTGAAAGGAGATTTGTTTTCAATTGTCCATGCGCTGCATTCATTTTCAATTTGAACCCGGATATCTTTCAGGATTTCTTCGTTCATGCCTGTCGCAACAATTGCAAATTCATCCCCGCCAATTCTTCCTATAACATCAGTTCCACGGAAACATTTTGAAAGAATCTGTGCTTCGGCAATAATAGCTTTATCACCGCTTTCGTGGCCATAATTATCATTAATCATTTTAAGGCCGTCCATATCAACAAAAATGACAAGACCTTCTGTATCCATTTGTTGTGCAAGTTCGATGGTCTTTTTACCCAGGAACATGAAGCCACGGCGATTGTAAACTTGTGTCAGCTCATCAGTTCTGGAAGAAATACTTAATTCTTTATTGGCTTTTTCCAGGTTTGATTGTTCTTCAAGTTTTCTGGTAATTTCGTATGCCTGGGCGATAGAGTTTGAAATAATTTTCATGTAAAGGCTGTACAGATTAAAATCTTTTCCACCAGGACGATAAACCAGATATCCATACTGCATTTCTGCAAAGAAAATAGGATTTACTATGTAAGCAGAAGGTTCATCATCAAGGCAGTCATGAGGGAGGATGCTGATATAAGGGTCAAAACAGACATCTTCACTCAGGATATGGACATTCTTATGATTATTGTAATGCATTGAAAGTGAAATAGAGTCAGGAAGTCTTATTTTCATGCCTTTTGACTGGAAAATTGGTGTTTTGTAAAGACAAATTGCAAAAGCGGTAATATCCGCTTCAATCAGAATTCGATCCAGAAGGTTGTAAAGTTCATTCAAAGTATGGTAGCCCTGCATTTTATCCAGAAGGGAATAAAGGGTTCCATAGTTCCGGGAAACATCAACAAACTGTTTGGCCATAGAAAAATGTTTATTGGAAAGTTCTGCAGACATAAGGTTATTACAGCCACAAGAACGTCTGAAAACAGGCTTAACATCTATTTTTGTAATATGATTTACGGTTTCTCCGTTGATAACTTTCCATGCAATATTTGCTGCTTCATATCCCTGACGGAAAATCTGCTGGTTTATGGAAGTAACACCCATGGCTTCAGCTGTAGAGCAGTCGTCAAAACCGGTAACCACAATATCATCAGGAATATCTATTCCCAGTTCTTTTAATGCGTAAATTGCTCCAAGGGCTGTGTAGTCGTTAGCACACATTAACGCGTCGAATTTAACGTCTTCCTTTTTTTTGAAAAGTTCATGGAAAGAAATAATTGTGTCGCGTTGGGTGAAGTTTGAAGGAATAACAATGGAAGGATCAAACTCCATATTGTTTTCTGTAAGTGCTTTTTTATATGCATCAAGTCGTTCAGCACCTTCGCGAGACGAAGTTTTTTCGGCTGACACAAATCCGATTTTTTTTGCTCCATGTTCCTGGATAAGATGCTTCATCAGTTCTGAATAACCCGAATAACAATCCACGACTGTGTGATAAGAATTTTTAATGGGCAGTTCAATAGCAATGGAAATAAGGGGTGCATGAAGCAGGGGCTCAAAAAGATCTTTAATTTTTTCTGTTGAAAGATTGACACAGTAAGTTGCAGACAGCAGGATTACTGCCTCAATTTTTTTGCTTTGGGCAAGAAGCGCTGACGCCCAAAACTGGTACTCATTGTCTGAAGCATCTGTAAATGGAGAACGTGTTTCCAGAATAAAAAGACGCACGTCTTTATCGCTGTAAAAATTTTTTATTCCTTGAATAATGTCTGAACAGTAAGTGTTATCAATAAATTGTGTGATAACCGCAATATCTCTTAAACCCATATATATATATTGTATTGTTAATTTGGATATTTGCAAATTCCTTTGGAAATTTACTATTATATAG
>JAHBAD010000110.1 GCA_018385395.1 Treponema sp. | reverse complement strand
CCAACTGAAATGTCTTGTGCAGAATCAACTGTTTCTGCTCCACAAAACATGATAGCAAACGTAACAGCAGCGAACATACTTTTTAATTATGTGAACAAATTGCTTGCTTTCGAACCTATTCAAGTTTTTCTTACATTCTTTGACACACAAGGCATGACACAGTCGGTTTACAGATTCAATAAAACAGACTTGACACGTGCGTTACAGCTGACACCAAATAACAGAAGTTTGGCGACTTATGTAACCGGAGAATCTGACGGCGATGGCGTACGTCGACCTACTTGGTCAGATTTTGAAGAAGCGCGAGTAAAAGAAGAACAAAAGAAGGCAGAGGAAATCAGTAGAGTACTAGCTGGTGTCTCGCATTCGTAATGGGGGTGTGAGACATGGAAGAATCTCATGCTTTTTCACAACACACACTTATGATTGCATACAAAGCATTTCTTTACGACTCCGTTTGCTTGCCAGGTCTAAACTGTGAGGAGTCCAAAGAAATGTTTTATGAGTATGCTCAGAATAAATTTATATTTACACCTTCTCAGATAAAAGAGAGTCTTTCGTTAATGAATGAGCTTGATGCAATAAAAGAACATTCACAGTTAAAGATTTTCTTGGATGGCTCTGTTAACGTTCAAAGTTCCCCTGAAGGAATCGCTGATGAAGTAAAGGCCGGTTGCGGCTTCCTCATCGAATCAAATGATGAGGTGCTTCATCAATTTTCCTGCTCTTTACCAATCATATATGATGGAGTTAAAACAAATAGTCACATTACAGAGTACGAGTCTTTGTTTCGCTGTTTGAGCTATTTAGAAAAAACACAAAAAGATTTAGGCCTCCTTACATTAGAAATATGGAGTGATTCTAAAAACCTTGTTCGTCAGATGAATGGTGATGCGCGTATTCGTAATTCAGTTATTAGAGACTTTCGAGGTAAAATACAGAATCAAATTAAAAACTTTCGTTCTGTTACAATTAATTTTTTACCTCGAGAAGAAAACGGTCGCGCGAACCTTCTAGCTAGAGAAGGAAGAGAAACTAAAAAGTAAAGAGATGGCCTAGGCTGTCTCTTTTATTAATGTTGAGGGTCTTCCAATTGTCAGGGTTTTGTAATAGAGTGATATATGAAAGTATGAAAGGGGGAAGTATGTGGAAAAAGAAGTTATTCCATTCACACACCTGCACACGCATACACCAGAAGGTAGTTTGCTAGATGGGTTTATGCGGATAGAAAAAGCTGTTTCACAAGCAAAAGAGTGGGGAATGGACGCGCTTGGTGTTTCAGACCACGGAACTATGGCTGCACACCAAAAGTTTTACACGCACTGCAAAAAAGAAGGCATCCATCCTGTTTTAGGTATGGAGGCATACATAACCTATGACAAGGCCTTCAAAAAAGAAGACTTCGAAGCAGTTGAATTCATTTTAGATGAAAAAGAGTCCAAGATTTTTCGTTTCGTTGAAAAAGATAAGTTCGACGAAGATTGGTTTCCAATTGCAAACTTTTCAAAAAAAGTAACACGGACATCTCTTGAGATGGAAGCCTCTGATACGTATGGCGTCATGCTTTATAACGAAACAAAAATGGAAGGCGAGCAGGATTTAAAGCCAACCGTTTTAAAGAAAAGAGTAAAAGCTTTGATGAAAAGTTATGCAGATAAAGATTTTGTTCTTTGCGTTAAAGCTAACACAAAAAGAAAAGACTTCTTTGAATGGTTTCCTAAAATGGGGCATTTGCTTCTAATTGCTAAGAACAACGAAGGGTACCAAAATCTTTTGCAGCTGAATGCTATTGGTCAGCTTGATGGATTTTATGGAAAACCGCGTATTGATTATGAAGACATAAAAAAATACGGGACCGGGATTGTCGCTACAACAGCTTGTTTCCTTGAAGGAGCACCAGTCCTTACTGAAAACGGCATCGAATCCATCGAGAGTATTCAAAGCAAGACGAACGTCCTTACTCATGCTGGAAACTGGAAGCCTGTCGAATTTCGTACAACTCGAGATTATACGGGTGATATATTCACCTTCATTACAAGAGGCTCTACCTTGAATCTGACCGCAACCTCAGACCATAAGATGCTGGTGTTTGAGGAAGAGAAAGGGGCTCCGAGTTCAGAACAAAAAGAACTTCGGGGTGTTATTCGAGAAAGTCTTTCAGATTTCATATTGAAATCATCCGCCAAAAATAGTGCTCGTCAAATGGTTCCATATGGAAAAGCCATTTGGAAAGAGGCTCATGAACTAGCGCCAGGTGACCTGTTACTTACAGCGATAGAAGATGAGGTTGATGACAAAAAGTATGTTGACATCTCTTCGTTTGCAATGGATAAAATGAAAAAACCATTGAATGATTACGTTTTGTCGATTACGCCACAACTTCTTGAGTTGCTCGGAATTTACGCGGCGGAAGGCTCCTTTGGTGAACACTTTGTGACCTTTACTGTTGATTCCAGAAAAGAAGACTTAATAAAGTTCATCGTGGATTCAATGAGTGATATTTTTGGGCAAGAGGCCACCATTTATCAAAAAGGAAATACAAACGGTGTGGACATTGAATTTCGTAGCTCTGAACTCAAGAATTTGTTCTCTTCATGGTTTGGTCATGGAGCATCGAATAAACGAATGCCTGCTTTTGTTAGATATTTGGAGCCAAAACTTCAAATGTATTTTCTAAAAGGCTTAATGTATTGCGACGGCCACTCCAGGATATCAGGTAGCCTAACCGCTAAGATTGCACCAAAAACTCACAATGAGGTTTCAGTTTCGACAACATCAAAAACTCTTTTGTATGATTTGGTGCATATCCTACACAGGAATGACTTGAATCCTTCTGTTTCCACTTATGCTGCGAAAGTGGACAAAAATGGAGTTTCTCACAAGGAATGGTATTCACTGAATTTATACGGGAATGCAGCCGTTCGTATTCATGATTTCGTATTTGAAAGCAGAGACTTAACCTTAACGATGGGTGACCGTTTAATGAGGGACATCCCCTTGCTGCTGGATGGCAAGAGATATATGAGACAAGAAATTGTGCGTGTTTCGTCTTCGCCTTATGAAGGTCCTGTTTACTGCCTGAATGTTCAAGGAGACCATTCATTTCATGCCTTCGGCGCAGCCGTTCATAACTGTCTTGGAAGTGTTCCAAGCCA
>JAHBAD010000090.1 GCA_018385395.1 Treponema sp. | reverse complement strand
AAAGGCAAAGAATCTGTCTATTTCTGGAAAGCAAATGCTTTGCGATAAACACGAAGGATGCCTTGAAAAAGTTGTAAAAAATGTATAATGCGGAAGCCCTGATAAGGGAATTTTCTCTAAAAATTCAAATGGAGAATTTTTTTTTATTTCCTTTTTTAAACTTATAATGTACATTATAATTATGGATGAATTTGATTTTTCAACCTGCAAAGTAAAAATAGATACAATCAAAAAAATAAAACTGGCTTTTCTTTCATGCCTCTACTGTTTTTTTATTGTACTCGTATCACTGGTAAATAGAAAACAGATTTCTGTGACAATTTCAGGAACAATATTCAGTCCCAGCGTTATTTCAGGCGTAATAACAAGTATAAGTGTAGGAATTGGAATAATGATGACACAGGTTCACTGGCACTATGGAGGAATTCTTTGTTATTTCTTTTTCTCCATTTCCTTCCTGTTATGTCTCATAAGTATTTTTGTTTCAATACACCCTGAATCAATTCCTGGAATTTTCTTCTTATTTTCAGGATTTTTGATTAATTTCGTGCTTATAAAAAACCTGAGAACCATTGCAACTAAAAATCTGATTGTAAAGAAAGCCTCTGTAACAGATTCAATTACAGGTCTTTTAAACCACCGTGGAATTAACAGAGCTATAAATCTTTTGATCGCAAAAGGTAAACCCTTCTATATCTTATTTCTGGATATGGACAATTTTAAATCCCTTAATGACACTTATGGCCACAGTGCAGGAGACTTTTTCCTTACCTGTATGGGAAAAAGATGGAATAGTATTCCAAAACCAGAAGGACAGATAGCTCGTAACGGTGGAGACGAATACATAATTGTTATTCCGGCAGACAAACCTTTTGATATCGAAGAATATGCAAAAGAATGTGTAAAAAAAGCAGCCGAACCTGTTGAGCTCCCAAATAATAAAGGAAATTTCAAAAGTTCGGCCAGCGTTGGAATTGCAAAATATCCGGACAACGGAACCACAATTGACCAGGTTATGTCAAAAGCAGATTCAGCAATGTATGAATCAAAGCATAAGGGCAAAAACTGTTATACTTTCTGTTAATTCTTATGGGAAATTAATTTGAAATACTTTCAAGAAGAACCTGTACCTCATTTGCTTTGAAAGAAGGATTCATTTCCTGAAGATAAACAAGATATTTTTCTGCAGATTCGTTATCGTTTACCTGAATACATACTTTTGCAAGTTCCAGATAAGCGTCCCAGTTTTTCGTATCAGCCTTCAATAAATCCAGATAAACAGTCTTTGCCGTAGCATAATCTCCATCCTTTGAATATGCACGGGCCAGATTAAACCGTACATCATTATTCTT
Organism: Treponema sp.; assembly: GCA_018385395.1. Lineage (GTDB taxonomy): Bacteria > Spirochaetota > Spirochaetia > Treponematales > Treponemataceae > Treponema_D. The sequence goes on along the minus strand of JAHBAD010000090.1, from coordinate 5,952 downwards.
GTTATCTAGTTGAAGAGCGGTCTGATAATGTTTAATTGAATTCTTGTAATCTTCAAGAGCAAGATAAGCATTTCCAAGATTATTGTTTGCTTCGAAGTTTTTGCTGTCCGAATTATAAACCTGCTTAAACAGGTTCAGTGCACTCTTAGGATCTTCAAGATCCATATACATAACCCCAAGATTGATTTTAGTTTTATTATGGTTCGGATCTAACTTAAGAACTTCAGAATAAACAGAAATGGCAGAATCAACATCTCCTGTTTGATCCAGCATGAGTGCATAGTTATATACAAGGTTAGCCTTACTTTTGTCATCCTTCAGGTAAGATTTTCCGTCATAAGCTTTTTTTGCATATGTAAGAGCTTCTTCGATTTTTCCCTGTTCAAAAAGAACAGAAGAAAGATTGAAAGCTGTAAGAGAATAATTCTGCGAGGGCTGCATCATTGTCAAAGCACGAAGCCAGCTTTCTTCAGCAAGGGCAGGCTTTTTATTGTCATAATAAACAGAACCAAGTTCCATAAGGGCTGTTGTATTCACACTATTTATTGAAAGAACCTTTTTGTAAGAATTCTCTGCAGCATTTCTGTCACCTTTTTTTGAAAGAAGTCTTGCCATTTCAAGATAAGCTTTTTCATATTCAGGGTTTATTTCTATTGCCTTCTTAAAAGCTTCAAGAGCCTGGGAGTCATTTTTCAGCTTAAGATAAGCAAGTCCAAGATTATACCGCGCCGGAGCAAAAGATCCGTTCAGCCCTGCAGCCGATGAAAAACTTTGAACAGCATCACTGTATTTTTTTGAGAGGTACTGTGTTTTCCCAAGGTTGTAATAATAAAGATAATTGTTCGGATCATACATTACAGCTCTGCGGTAATATTCCATAGCTTTAGGGTAATCTTTTTCGGATTCAGCTTTCTCCCCTGCGTCAAAAAGTGCCTGAGCCATTTCTTTATTTTTTGAATCTGAGAAAGCCGGCTCTCCTGAAGAAACAGGCAACATATTTTTTGCTTCTTCAAAAAATTTCAAAGCTTCATCTGTTTTACCCGATTCAAGGGCTTTTTTTCCAAGAGCAACTTTTTCATTTACCGAATCAATTTCGGCTTTAAGCTTTGCATTTTTCTTTGCAAGATCTTCTTCGGCTTTCTTACGTTTTTCTTCTTCAGCCTTCAATTTTGCTTCGCGTGCTTTTCTTTCTCTTTCGGCTTCAAGGCGTTCAGTTTCTTCCTGACGTCTTGCCTCTTCTTCAGCATCTTTTTCAGCCTGAATTGCTCTTTCACGGGCAATTCTTTTTTCTTCTTCGGCTTTTTTTCTTTTTAGTTCTGCCTGACGCTGTTCTTCTACCTGACGCTGTTCTTCTGCCTGTTTTTCTTCTGCCTGACGCTGTTCTTCTACCTGTTTTTCTTCAAACGGCAAATCCTGTTTTTCTTCCCCAGAGTGTAAAACTCCCCCATTTTCAAGGTATTCATTTTTTCCATCTAAAATTTTATCAAACAGTTTCTGAACTTCCTCATCATCAGGATTTTCTATAAGAAGTTTTTCCAGAAGAGCAAGAGCTCTGTCATATTCATTTTTATCTGCATAAACCTGTGCAAGGGACAAAGTGTTTTTGTATTCTTTTTTTGAAATACCTGCTTCTGATTTCCCGCCTTTCAGGTTCAAAAGAATCAGTACCAGAAGAACAATTACTGCAATAAGAGAAAATGCAAGAAGAATCTTTTTCCAGTTCTTTTTCAGATTCTCTAATAAATTATCCATAAAAATTTCGAAACGATAATTCATTTTTCCCACCCTTTTTTTAATATATTAATCCAGTTCAGATTCCTGGTCATAATCAATAATATCTTCAGCACCGGAAGACATATTTGTTGAATCCGTATTCTGAAGTGAACTTGCAACTTCTTCAAGGAGTTTTCTTCGGCGTTCAGCATCCGCTTTCCGCTTTTCTTCGGCCAGCCGTTCAATTTCTGCAAGCCGTTCACGTTCAAGACGCTCTTCTTCGGCTTTTTTCTCGGCAGCGATTCTTTCTTCTTCCGCACGACGTTCCTGAGCAAGACGTTCTTCTTCTGCAAGACGTTCAGCTTCCAGTCGAAGTCTTTCTCTTTCTTGAGCAAGGCGTTCCTCTTCCTTACGCTTTAATTCTTCTTTGTACAGGCGTTCTTCTTCCGCAATGCGGGCCGCCTCAGCCTCTGCAAGAATCCGTTCTTCTTCAAGCCGTGCAACTTCTTTTCTAAGAAGCTCAATCATTTTCCGGATATTTTCTTCCTGTCTGTCTCCAGGAGCGATAATCAGAAAATGTTCATAAGCTTCCAAAGCCTTATCATATTCTGAAAGCATAAGATGAGAATTTGCTTCATTAAGAAGAGCCTGAGAATAATACTGGTCCAGTTTGTAGGCAAGTCCATAATATTCAACAGCTTTCTTAAAATCTTTCATAGCATAGCAGGAATTTCCTGCATTAAAAGCAAGAATCTTTTTGTTTGTTCCTGGGGCAGTAAGCCCTTTTTCAAAAGTTTCCACTGATTTTTCATATTCCTGCAGCTGGTAATAGCACAAACCAAGATAATTATAGGTATTGGAATCATTTGTGCCGCTTTCTATATCTTTTTCAAAAATTATGGCAGCCTGAGCAGGTTTATTATTCATGAAGAGTTTTTCACCTTCTGACTGTGCAAAAACGTTGAAAGATATGAGAAAAAGGTAAAAAATAATAATTAGTCTTTTCATAAAAAGTAACATTTTGGAGTTTTATAGACAGTTTGTCATAAATTTAGTAATCTTTCAATTATATACACTTTATGGAGTAACAATGAGTGCAGTTTATATAATTTCACTTGTAGTAGTTTCGGCTATTTTAGTAGCTCTTCTTATACTTATTTTCAACAGTGTTCTCAAACCAAAAAAAACTGATGCAGTTCCTAAACTCATCAAACAGGGAAAAATACCCAACGCAATTAAACTCTGTAAACAGATTCTGGCAAAAGATCAGAAGAATTATCTGGCTCATTTTTACCTTGGAAAAAGTTACATTGCAGATAACAAACCAGAACTTGCAATCATGGAATATAAGCTTGTAAACGAAAATGCTCTTTTCGGACAAGGCATTGATGAAGTTGATTTCAGAAATGAATTCGCAAAACTTCTTATCGCTTCAAACCAGACTCAAGACGCCCTTCGGGAATGTCTTCTTCTTACAAAACTTGATCCCCGGAATTCAGAAAACTTTTTTGAAGTTGGCCGCATTTATGAAGCCATGGGACGCTACGACCTGGCCCTGGGCTTTATGCAAAAAACTGTTGCCCTGGACAAAAAAAACGCTAAAGCTCATGCAGAAATCGGGCTTATGATGTACCGAACAAAACAGTATAACGAAGCAAAAAAAGAAATTGATTATGCACTTAAACTTAGTCCGGATACCTATTCATCATATTATTACCTTGGAAAAATTCTTAAAGATGCAAAAGATATTTCTGGGGCTATAAAAGCATTTGAAAAAGCACAGCGTGACCCTGAATACAAAATGAAAGCAATCATCGAACGGGGAATCTGTTTTATGATTGTAAACCGCATGGATAATGCAATTCCTGATTTCCAGCGTGCAATTGATCTGGATAAATCAGGTTCTCTTAATGAAAGTATTTATGCCCGTTATTTTCTGGCTTCCTGTTATGAACAGATGCGTAAAATAGACAAAGCAATTGAACAATGGGAATATATTTATAGCAGGAACAAAACATTCCGTGATGTTTCTGCAAAACTTTCTGAATATAAAGACCTTCAGGCTAACGACTATATGAAAGATTACCTTACATCAAACGATGATGAATTCTCCATGATCTGTAAGAATCTTTGTGAATCAGTAATGAACCTGCAGGTTGTATCTGCAGAAAAGAAAAAATGGGGATGTCAGTTTTCCGCTGTAGATAAAAAATTCGAAAACATGCTGGGCGTCAGAAAGCAGATTGTAATGGTTCGTTTCTACCGGGAACCAAAACCTGTAGAAGAACCAGAAATTCACGATATGCAGGATGTTATGAAACAGCAGGGAGCTATGAAGGCATTCCTTATGTCATCATCAGGGTTCAATAACATGGCAAAACGTTATGCTGAAGGCCGTCCTATGGAACTGGTAGAAAAACAAAAACTCGAACAGCTTCTTACAAAAGCCGGCAGTCAGGAAAAATAATGAAAATCCTGTGTGTTTCAGATGCTATTGACCCAATGATTTATAATCAGAACGCCCGTGAAATTTTTCCGGACATAGATCTGATTCTTTGTGCAGGCGATCTGCCAATGGACTACATTGACTTCATAGTTTCTGTATTTAACAAACCTACGTACTTCGTTTTTGGAAATCATAATCTTAAGGAATTCAAATATTATGATAAATCAGAACTAAGTAATCTGACTGGCACCAGAACTATGCAGGACACAAGTTCAAGCCATGCCCATGGTGGACAATATCTTGGATTCACCTCAGAAGTAAACCATGAGCTTTCTTTTACAGATCCTGTTACAGGTAAAAAAACTCCCCTTCTTATTGCAGGGGTTCCAGGCTCAATGAAATACAATAACGGACAAAATCAGTACACAGACGGCCAGATGAAACGCCGGCTTTTACGGATGGTTCCGCGACTTTTATACAACAAATGGCGATATGGACGATACCTTGATATTTTCCTTACCCATGCTACACCGCGTCATATTCATGATAAGGAAGATCCATGTCACAAAGGATTTGAATCCATGAACTGGTTTGTAGAAAAATTCAAACCCACATTCATGGTTCACGGGCACATTCATCTTTATGACATGCGCGAAGAACGAATTGGAAAATACTGGGATACTGTAATAGTAAATGCTTATGCACATACAGTAATCGAACTGCCACTGACTGAAGATAAACTTAAAGAAATCACTGAACGGGGAAATCAATGAACTTACAGGCAACAGAACAGACAGAAGAAGACTTTCTTAAAGCTCGAAACAAAGCGTTTTTTAACGAAATTCAGCATCTTTTAAATCCTGAAGAAGCAAAACTTATTTCTTTAGGCGATGTTAAAAACCTTATAAAACCAAGTGCTGAAACATACATAGGAATGAAAGTAATTCCTGTTAATAAAATTATTGGAAGCGAAGGCCGATATAAAGATTTTGACAACAATTTCTTTCCTAAAAGCTCTCACCTTAAAGCCCGCTGGGAAAAAATTGATGATGCAGCCATTAAGCAGATTGACCTGCCACCGATCAAAGTTTATGAAATTGCAGGTCTTTATTTTGTACGCGACGGAAACCATCGTGTATCAGTTGCAAAAAGCCGCGGAACAGAATTCATCGATGCAGAAGTTGTATCACTTCAAAGTGAAATCAAACTTAAAAATGCCGACAACATCAATGACATGATTCGTCAGATTATCCAGTTCGAAAAAAGAACTTTCTATATGGAAACTTCTTTTGGAGATATTACAGATTACTGGTGTCTTGACTTTACAACACCTGGTAAATATGACCTGATTTATAACCATATTCTTACTCATAAATACTACATCAATATGAACAAGAAAGAAGAAATCAGTATGGAAGAAGCAGTAACTTCATGGTTCTATACAGTTTATCTTCCTGTTGTCCGTTTTCTTGATGAACGCCGTATTATGAAACATTTCAAAAAACGTACAGAAAGTGACCTTTATGTATGGATTATGAAATACTGGGATCAGCTGAAAAATAAATATGGAAATGACGTTCCTCTTGAACATGCGGTTGCAGAAATGGAAAAGAATCACAAAATTCCGAAACGAAAAAGACTTTTAAATTCCATAAAAAGAATCCTGCTCCGACATTCTTACACAGTTCCTAGTTCTCTTTCTGATGACACTCTTTAATAAAATTTGATTTATTGAAGATTTTTCTCGAAAAATGTAGACATACTTAAGAACTTTAATTATACTAAAGATTATC
>JAHBAD010000084.1 GCA_018385395.1 Treponema sp. | reverse complement strand
TATTAATTTAATAACTTAATGAGGAAAAAGATACATTAAAGATTTGTTTTTTATTCAGGAATTTTTATTACAGGATCTTCATCTTTTTCTTTGTACAGAATAGCAATATTTCCAATAATACGTACAAGAGTAGCCCCTGTTTTTTCACAGGCATCCTGAATAAGTTCCTGTTTTTCGTCTTTACATTCGTTGAATTTTACTTTGATAAGTTCATGGCTGGCTAAGGTCTGAGCAATCATCTGTTCAACACCTTCTGTCATGCCGGCTCCTCCGACAATAACAACAGGGTTCAGGTCATGTGCCAGTTTTTCAAGATATTTTCTCTGTTTACTTGTAAGTTCCATTTATGTTTCCTTCAAAGGATGCCTTCCGGCACCCTATTATTAGATTGTGCTTTTTTTTGCTATAGGTTCACTTGTAAAATCTATTCCAAGCTTCTTCAGGATTTTTCTGTCAACTTCAGAAAGCATAACTGAAGTATGTACCTGAGCACCTTTCAGAAGTGGAAGCTGTTCAACTGCACGACGGCATTCATTTGAGTCCCGGCTGATAATTGCAAGTGCAACCAGAAGTTCGTCTGAATGGAGACGAGGGTTGTTTCCTTTAAGTCCGTGGACTTTCATATCCTGAATTGGTTCTACGGCACTTGTTGGAATAATGTGGATTTTAGTGTCGATTCCTGCAAGATATTTCAGAGCTTTCAGAATCAAAGCAGCACAAGCTCCAAAAAGATCTGATGTACCAGCAGTCAGAATTGTTCCGTCATAAAGTTCGATAGCAGCACAAGGAACTTTTGTTTTTTCGGCACGTTCTTTACATGCAATCGTAACTTTACGGTTATCTGTTGTGATGCCTGCCTGCTTCATAAGCATTTCTATTGTGAATACTTCTTTTTCATCACAATCATTTTCTGCAAAACGGTTCAATGTATTGTAGTATCGACGGATGATTTCCTGTTTTGAAGCTTCGCAACATGCATCATCATCGAAAATACAAAGACCTGCCATATTTACACCCATATCTGTAGGTGATTTGTAAGGACATTCTCCAAAGATTCCTTCAAAAATTGCCTTAAGAACCGGGAAAATTTCAATATCGCGGTTATAGTTAACAGTTGTTTTTCCGTATGCTTCCAGGTGGAACGGATCAATCATGTTCAGGTCAGCAAGATCGGCTGTAGCAGCTTCGTATGCCATATTTACCGGGTGCTTCAAAGCAAGGTTCCAGATTGGGAATGTTTCAAATTTTGCATAACCTGCTTTTAATCCGCGTTTGTTTTCCTGATAAAGCTGTGAAAGACAGGTTGCCATTTTTCCGCTTCCAGGTCCTGGAGCTGTAATAACCACCAGAGGGCGGCTTGTTTCAATGTAATCATTTTTTCCGAATCCGTTGTCACTGCAGATAAGGTTTACATTTGAAGGATAGCCTGGAATCAGATAATGCACGTAGGATTTGATTTTCATCTTCTTAAGTTTTTTACGGAAGATATCTGCGGCTGGCTGACCGTTGTAATGAGTGATACAAACACTTCCTACATAAAGTCCGCGTTTCTGAAATTCATCACGGAGACGAAGAACGTCCATATCATATGTAATACCAAGGTCGCCACGAACTTTATTTTTTTCAATATCAACGGCACTGATTACCATTACAATTTCTGCAACATCAGAAAGTTGCATAAGCATTTGAAGTTTCGAATCAGGCTGGAAGCCTGGGAGAACACGGGATGCATGGAGATCATCAAAAAGTTTTCCACCAAATTCAAGATAAAGTTTGTCTCCAAATTTAGAGATTCTTTCCTTAATGTGTTCTGACTGAATTTTCAAATATTTGTCGTTATCAAATCCTATTTTCATAAATGTCAGTATAACATTTTTAGTGTAAATAATTAACTTTTTTTCACTTTATTTACACTTTTTGAGAAAAAAAACGCATAATATATGTAAGGAGTTTTATTCAACCATGGCAAAGAAAAACGGCACAATTTTATTCAAATGTTCCAACTGCGGATATTCCCAGCCTCGCTGGCTTGGAAAATGCCCGGATTGCGGCGAATGGAACACCATGGAAGAATGTATAATCGACCAGACTAAAGTGACACCTTCCGGACGTGGAAGTGCTACACAGGAAAAAATAAAACCGGTTAACCTGTCCTCCGTAAATGCCCAGGATAATACCCGCTTCCAGACAGGCATTCCGGAATTTGACCGGGTTCTTGGTGGTGGAGCTACAAAACGTTCAGCCGTTCTTTTAGGCGGCGAGCCTGGAATTGGTAAATCCACCCTTTTACTCCAGACAGCCGCAAGCGTAGCCCGAGGATTTGGTAAAGGAGGAAAAGTACTTTATGTTTCAGGCGAAGAATCTGCCGGCCAGATTAAGGAACGCGCTGACAGACTTGGGCTTGATGTAAGCGGAATCCAGCTTTTATGTACCATGCGCCTTGAAGACTGCCTTGACGCTCTGGATTCTATTAACCCCTTATTTGTAATTATTGATTCCATTCAAACTATTTACTCTGCTGAAGCTGGTCTTGTTCCAGGAACAATTAACCAGCTGAAATACTGTGCAAATGAATTTATTTCCTGGGTCAAAGAAAGAGATTCTGTTCTTATTATGACTGCCCATGTGACTAAAGAAGGAAGTATTGCAGGCCCAAAAAGTATGGAACACATGGTAGATACTGTTATTTCTTTTGAAAGAAATGATGAAGATATCCGTTTCCTTCACGCTCAGAAAAACCGATTCGGCTCTATCGACGAACTTGGAATCTTCACAATGAGCGAAAAAGGTCTTTCACCTGTGCTTGATCCAAACTCTCTTTTCATTATCAAACGAACAGACAAACAGCCTGCCGGAGTTGCCTGCACTGCAGTTTTCGAAGGAACCCGTGTTTTTCTTGTAGAAATTCAGGCGTTAACGATTCCTGCAAAAGCAAGCATTTCCCGAATTTATTCAGAAAAAATTGATTCAGGGCGCGTAGCACGCGTTGCTGCCGTTCTAGAAAAAAGATGCGGAATTTGCCTGTCTGACCAGGATATTTACATTAATGTTGCAGGAGGGGTGCGTCTTTCTGAAAGTTCAATAGATGCGGCTCTTGCCGTTGCCCTTTATTCTGCAAGAACTGATATTCCTGTAACATCCGGAACCGCTGTTTTCGGAGAACTATCCCTTGCCGGTGAAGTACGCCCTGTTTCAAAAACTGCACAAAGAATCAAAACCGCCAAAAATCTCGGGTTTATAAATATTTATTCACCAGAGAAAGCCCCTGAAGTTACTGCTGTATCTGACATCAAAACTCTTATCAAAACTGTTTTCCGTTAATCTCTGTTAAAAAAGAAACACCGTCGGGTATACCAACGGTGTTGTTAGTCCAAGAGGACTCTTAAGTGTGAAGCTTATTATTCAGCTGAAGCTTCTGCTGCAGGAGCAGCTGCTGGTGCTGCACGTCTTGCCTGATTTTTCAGGGCTGCATTACACCATTTACAGATTTTTACTGTATTTCCATCAATTTCTTTTTCAAAAAGACATTTGATGTTTTCTTTCTTACAGATTCCACATGTTGCTCTACCGTGAGCTGGGAGTGATCTGATTCCTGAACCGCGGTGGTTTTTAGACATTATTTGTCCTCCTTTTTAGCAGCCTTTTTGGCTTTTGGAGCTTCTTTTTCAGAAGTACCGTCATCCAGTTTGTAGTCAACCAATTCAAGGATTACTACATCTGCAGCGTCACCCTGACGGAATCCCATTTTAAGAACACGTGTGTAACCACCGTTTCTGTCCTTCATGCGTGGTCCAATTTCTGTGAAAAGTTTGTTAAGGATCTTTTCATCAGCAATGAACTTTGCAACCTGACGACGGTTGTGTACTGTGTCTTCTTTTGCTCTTGTAATCAGCTTTTCAGCTGCTTTTCTTACTTCAAGAGCCTTTGCTTTAGTTGTGGTAATTCTTTCATATCTGAAGAGAGAAGTTACCATGTTACGTGACATAGCACGGCGATGTGCTGTTGTACGTGACAGCGCATTAAAACCACTTCTATGATTCATCTGTTTCTTCCTTCTGCTTTGTCAAAGCAGCATTCTTCAGATGACTGTAATCTGTCATACCCAAAGAAAGGTTCCATTCCTGGAGTTTTTCTTTGATTTCTGCAAGACTCTTCTTACCAAAGTTTCTTGTTTTGGCAATGTCATCTTCAGTCTTTTTTGTCAATTCGCCGATTGTACGGATATTTGCGTTTTTCAGACAATTTGATGAACGTACAGAAAGTTCCAGTTCTTCAACTGGCATGTTCAGAAGTTTCTGAACTCCTTCGTCATTTTCATCAGCTTCATCACTTCCAATTGAGTCTTTGTCATCAAAGTTGATAAATACTGCAAAATGATCTTTTGCAATTTTAGCAGCTTCTGAAAGAGCATCATCCGGAGTAATTGTTCCGTCTGTCCAAACTTCCATTACAAGCTTTTCGTAATCACTACGCTGTCCAACACGGAAAGGTTCAATTGAATACTTTACTTTAGGAACCGGAGTGAAAATAGCATCCATTGGAATTGTACCAACAACTTCAATGTAATGTTCATTAACTTCTGCCGGTACATATCCTCTGCCAAGATCAACCTGGATTTCAATATCCAGATGGGCACCTTCCATCATTGTAAAGACAAGAACATCTTTAGACATGATTTCCAGCTGACCTTCTTTAGCAAAGTCATCACTCTTCACTACGCCAGGACCTTTAAATTCATAAAGAATTGTATCCTGTTCAATTTCGCCAGGTAAACGAAGACGAACCTGTTTCAGAGTATTGATGATTTCCAGTGTATCTTCAGCTACATCTGGGATGGCTTCAAATTCACTTGTAATCACATGTGCAACACCATTTGCATCGTAAGATGTGATACGAATAGATGTTACAGCATAACCCTGAATTGACGACAAAAGCACTCTGCGAAGAGTATTTCCTACAGTTGTACCAAATCCTGTTTCAAAAGGAGATGCAGTAAACTTACCGTAGTTTGGATTTGTACTGACATGTTCAAATGTAATGCCTTTAGGTCTTTTAAAACCTTTAAGCAGATTTTTGCGAGCCATCTGAACTCCTTAAACTTATTTAGAGTAGTATTCAACTATGAGGTTTTCGTGAACTTCGTAGTCGATATCTTTCTTTGTTGCTAATGCTGTTACTTTTCCTGAGAAATTGTCGCGATCAGCTTCCAGCCATTCTGGAGTTGGTCTGTCACCATTTTTCATTACAAGGTTTTTAATACCTGAAGATGTTTTACTGCTTTCTTTAACTGCAATTACATCACCTACTTTTACAAGGTATGAAGGAATGTTTACAGATTTACCATTTACAGTGATATGTCCATGACTTACCATCTGTCTGGCTTCTTTACGTGTTTTTGCAAATGCAAGTCTGAATACTACGTTGTCAAGGCGAGATTCAAGAATAGTAAGAAGGTTTTCACCTGTCATACCAGCTCTTTTAGCCGCCATTTCATAGTAACCGTGGAACTGTCTTTCGAGAACGCCATAAATGAACTTAACTTTCTGTTTTTCATTAAGCTGAGTTCCGTATTCTGACTTCTTACGTCTTACAGTTTCTTTCTGATTTCTTTTTGATGTTTTGCCATAACCCATAACAAGTGGATTAATTCCGAGTGCTTTACATCTTTTCAGCAATGGTTGTGTGCTTTTTCCCATTTTTACTTAGTCTCCTTGCCTAAAACTACATACGGCGAGTTTTGCGAGGGCGGCATCCATTATGTGGGATTGGAGTTACATCAGAAATTGATTTAACTTTCAAACCTGCATTGCCAAGTGAACGGATAGCGTTTTCACGACCCATTCCAGGACCCTTTACAAAAACGTGAACTTCACGCAAGCCATAGCTTGCTGCCTTCTGTACAGCTGTTTCAGTTACAGACTGTGCGGCAAACGGAGTTGATTTTTTAGCTCCGCGGAAACCAAGACCACCTGAAGAAGCCCATGAAAGAGCGTTTCCTTTCAGGTCTGTTATAGTTACGATAGTGTTATTGAATGTAGCCTGAATGTAAACATTACCTTCATATACACTCTTCTTTTCCTTTCGCTTTTTAACGGTTGCCATTTAAATTCCTCCGCCCTATGCCTTTTTCTTGTTAGCAACAGTCTTCTTCTTTCCTTTACGTGTACGCGAGTTAGTACGAGTACGCTGTCCACGAACTGGAAGTCCATTCTTGTGACGAAGACCACGATAACAGCCAATATCCATAAGACGTTTCAGGTTAAGACCGATTTCTGAACGAAGACGACCTTCTACCTTATAATCTCTGTCAATAATTTCACGAATAGCGTTAAGTTCATCCTGAGAAAGATCATTCATCATCTTTTCAGCATCGATTTTAGCTTCTTCGCAAATTTTGATAGCCGATGAACGGCCGATACCATAAATATAAGTTAATGCGATACCTACATGTTTGTTAGGGATATCAACACCTGCAATTCGAGCCATCTGCTACTCCTTAGCCCTGTCTCTGCTTATGTTTTGGGTTAGAACAAATAATACGGATAACACCGTTTCTTTTGATAACCTTACATTTGTCGCAGATAGGTTTTACACTGGTTCGTACTTTCATATAAAGCCCCTTATGAAGATTTATGCCTGTTTATAGCACCTCGTAATGAGAGCAAACAGACAGTGTGATAATATACCACAAATCTACATATCTGTTCTACTGCTAATTCACGGTTTTTTAATACTTTTACAACAGTCTTTTCATTAAAAGAAAAGACTGTCGATAAAGCTTACAAACTGCGTGATCTGATTTTGCCCTTCTTTGTAAGTCCGTCCTGATGATGCATCTTAAGAAGAGCTTCAATCTGACTCATTGTATCAAGGTCAACACCAACCATAATGATCAGGGAAGTACCACCCATCAACATTGCTGTTGACTGTGGGAACCCGAATGCACTCTGGATGATTGTTGGGATGATGGCAATCAATGCCAGGAACAATGCGCCAGGTAATACAAGTCTATTCAATATTTTCTGAAGGTATTCTTCTGTTTTTTCTGTACGTACGCCAGGAATGGAGCCACCGTTTTCCCGGATACTCTTTGCGATTTCTGTGGGGTTCAGTGTTACCTGAGTGTAGAAGTATGCAAAGAAGATAATCAGAACTACCAACAATACATTGTACCAAATACCACTTGGTGAAAGAATTACAGAAAGTCTTGCAGCCCATCTAGCTGAGTTTGCACCGTTTCCAAGATAAGAAACGAACTGCAGTGGCAGTGTAAGAATTGATGATGCAAAAATCAATGGAATAACATTTGAAGGATTTACTTTGAACGGAATGTAAGTATTCTGTCCGCCGTACATCTTTCTTCCTACAACGCGTTTAGCATAATGAACTGGGATTTTTCTTTCTCCAGATTCTTCAAAAATAACAAGTGCGATAAGTGCTACGAACATTACGAGTACAAGGATGACAAATACAAGCTGCACTTCACCCGCTGCAACTTTCTGACCAAGTTCAGTAATTGCAGCAGGCATACGAGCAACGATACCTGCAAAGATCATCATTGACACGCCATTTCCAATACCTCTGGCTGTAATCTGATCTCCAAGCCAAACTGTAATCATCGAACCGGTTGTTACAGTCAGCATGGTCAGCAGTCTAAAGGCAAGGCGATTATCAAGCACGATACAGCCTGGAATGCTGTATGCGTAAACTGTTACAGCGTAAGACTGGATGAGACATACAACGATTGTTCCAACCTTTGTAATTGTCTGCATCTTACGCTGTCCGCCATCTTCCTGAGAAATTCTTTTAAGTCCCGGGAAAATAATCACAGCAAGCTGCATAATAATCTGCATTGAAATGTATGGCATAACACCGAGCATCAAAACTGAGAAGTTTGAGAATGCACCACCTACGAAGAAGTCCATGTAGCTGGCAAAAGCATTCTTGTTCTGTCTTGCCAATTCGTCAAAGTACGACAGCAAAACGTTTGCATCGATTCCAGGGATAGTAAGAACCGATCCCATACGGAATACTGCCAGAATAAGCAGTGTAAAGAGCACACGTTTGCGAAGTTCTTTAACTCTAAACATATTTACAATTGGATTGCTTGCCATGTTCTACTCCGCTACTTATTTATTTTCTTCAGTTTTTTCAGCAGTTTTTACTGATCCACCAGCTTTTTCAATTTTTGCTTTAGCTGATTCTGATACTTTGTCCACAACTACTGTGAGTTTCTTTGTAATTTCTCCGTTTCCGAGTACTTTTACCAGAGCAGGGTTCTTTGCAGAGATGAATCCTTTAGCTGCAAGTGAAGCCTGATCTACAACGTCACCGTCATTGAATTTAGCATCGAGAATTTCAACGTTAATGCAAACATATTCTTTCTTGAAAGGATAGTTTGAAAAACCTTTGTGGGCGATGCGGCGATAAAGAGGCATCTGTCCGCCTTCGAATCCAACGTATGTTTTTCCGCCAGAACGAGACTGCTGTCCTTTATTACCTTTACCTGCTGTTGTACCAAGTCCAGAAGAAGAACCGCGTCCTACTCTCTTTGGCTTTTTGTTAGCTCCCATAGGGGCTGTAAGTACTGGATTGTATTCTGCCATTATTTTACCTCTTCAACTTTTACAAGGTGAGAAACAGAAGCTACCATACCACGGATAGCTGGTGTATCTTCCTGTACAACAGATGAATTGATCTTTTTCAGACCAAGGCTGCGCATTGTAGCAACTTTAGCTGGTTTCTGACCAATTGTAGACTTAATCTTTGTAATTTTAATCTGTGCCATAGATTACCCCCACAATTCATCAAGTGTCTTTCCGCGAGCTGCAGCAACTTTTTTTGCGTCCATCAGTTTAGAGATAGCGTCAAATGTTGCGCGAACAACGTTTACAGAAGATCTTGATCCCTGTGATTTAGAAAGGATATCAGTTGCACCTGCAGCGTCCATAATAGCGCGTACAGGACCACCTGCGATAATTCCAGAACCGGCAACTGCTGGTTTCAGAAGAACCTGTGAACTCTTATACTTTCCAATAATTTCATGAGGTATTGTGCCGTTTTTCATTGGCATAGTGATAAGGTTTCTCTTAGCACGATCAATACTCTTTTTAATTGCTTCAGATACGTCATTAGCTTTACCAAATCCGTATCCTACGCGACCTTTCTGATCACCTACAACTGTAAGAGCAGCGAAAGCCATGCGGCGTCCACCTTTTACAGTTTTAGATGTTCTGTTAAGAGTAACGAGTTTTTCTACGAACTCTTTTTCTCTTGGTTCATTGTCAAACTTTTTCTGGTGTTCCATTCAATTGACTCCTAGAATTCGATTCCGGCTTTACGAGCGCCGTCAGCAAGAGCTTTTACAACACCATGGTAAAGGTAACCGTTGCGGTCGAATACAACTTTTGCGATTCCCTTTTCCTTAAGACGTGCACCTAAAGCTTCACCGAGTTTTGCTGCACCTTCAGTGTTAGGTTTAACAGTTGCGTATTCTTTTTCCAGTGTAGAAATAGAAGCAATTGTTTTACCTTCGTCATCATCAATAACCTGTACTGAAAGGTTCTTGTTGCTGCGTGTAACAGTCATTCTTGGTCTTTCTGCTGTACCGCAGATAGACTTACGAATGTGAATCTTTCTGTGCAAGCGTTTTCTGTTTTTATCGTTAAGTTTCTTAATCATAAAGCTATACCTTATTTAACACCTGTCTTTCCGACTTTGCGTCTAATAACTTCATCTTCGTAACGGATACCTTTTCCTTTGTAAGGTTCTGGCATACGGAGTTTACGAATCTGAGCACAGAATTCACCAACTAACTGTTTGCTGATACCGGCAACTGTAAGTTTACCACTTGCATCTGTTGTAACTGTAAGTCCTTCCGGAATGATAGCAACAAAGTCATTTGAATAACCAAGGTTCATAACCAGCTGGTTGCCTTTTACATCACATTTGTAACCAACACCGTTTACAATCAGTGATTTAGAGTATCCTTCAGATACACCTTTCACCATGTTAGCCAGGAGAGCACGGTAAAGACCGTGATCAGCATTAGCCTGTTTTGTGTTGTTTGTTGTTGTAAGAACAACTTCGCTTGCCTGAACGTCAACTTTAATGTTTGAGCTGATTGCCTGTTTCAGTTCGCCTTTTGGGCCTTTAACTGTCATAACATTGTCAGCTACTGATACTGTTACTCCTGCAGGTACTGCAACTGGGAGTTTTCCAACTTTAGACATCTTCTATCCCCCTATTACCATACTGTGCAGATAAGTTCACCACCAACCATCTTTTCTGCAGCTTTTTTACCTGTTGTAACTCCAGAAGATGTTGATACGATAAGTGTACCGTATCCGTTGTAAACACGTGGCAACTCTTTGTAACCAGAATAAACACGGCGACCTGGTGTAGAAACTTTCTTAACACCGTGAATAACCGAGTTATTATCATCATCATATTTCAGGAAAATGCGGAGAACATTGTGTCCGTCTTCCTGAACTTTCTTGAAGTTCTTGATATAACCTTCAGTCTTGAGAATCTTTACGATTTCAAGCTTAAGTTTTGATGCAGGAACATCAACTTTCTCGTGGCGGGCAACAGCCGCATTACGAACTTTTGTAAGCATATCTGCTACTGGATCTGATGCACTCATTCTGTCCTCCTACCAAGATGATTTTGTAACGCCAGGAAGCTGGCCTTCAGATGCTAATTTGCGGAAGCAAAGACGACACATCTTGAACTTGCGCAAATATCCGCGTGGACGTCCGCAAATCTGACAGCGATTGTATTCGCGTGTCGAGAACTTCTGTTTGCGGGCGCATTTAATAATCATTGATTTCTTAGCCATTTTTCTTCACCTACTTTCTGAACGGCATGTTGAACTTGGTAAGCAATGCTTTTGCTTCAGCATCAGTATTTGCACTAGTTACAATTGTGATGTTCATACCAGCAATCTTAGTGATTTTATCAAAGTCGATTTCTGGGAAGATAATCTGTTCTGTAATACCAAGAGAGAAGTTTCCACGACCATCAAAGCCAGTTGCTTTGATTCCACGGAAATCCTTTACACGAGGAAGTGCAACGTTGATAAGGCGGTCCAAGAATTCATACATTGTTGTTCCGCGCAGTGTTACCATTGCACCCACTTCATTGCCTTCACGAAGTTTGAAGTTGGCTATAGATTTTTTAGCCTTTGTCTTTACTGCCTTCTGTCCAGTAATCTGAGTGAGATCAGCTACTGCAGCATCAAGAAGTTTCTTATTCGTGAGAGCTTCACCAACACCCATTGATACAACAACTTTTTTGATTGCAGGAATCTGCATTGGAGTTGTGTATCCGAACTCTTTTACGAGAGCGGGTGCGATTTCGTCCTTATAGACTTTCTTAAGCCGAGGTACGTAATTAGCCATTAGAGTATATCTCCACATTTACGGCAAACGCGAACTTTTTTGTCCCCGTCCATTTTATAGCCGATTTTTACAGGACCGCATTTTTTACATACGATCGCAACATTAGAAATGTGCAGAGGAGCTTCGATCTCAGCGATACCGCCCTGATCAGCTTCGCTTCTCTTACGCATTGCCTTTTTAACAATGTTTACACCAGAAACAATTACTGTTTCTTTTTTAAGATTTACAGATACTACAGATCCGCGTTTACCTTTATCTTTTCCAGCGAGCACCTGAACTGTGTCGTTTTTACGGATTTTGCATTTAGTCATTTCTTTTCTCCTTTATCCTTACAGAACTTCCGGAGCAAGTGAAACGATTTTCATGAAATCTTTATCACGAAGTTCACGAGCTACTGGTCCGAAAATACGTTTTCCTTTTGGGTTCTTGTTGTCGTCTACGATAACACATGCATTATCATCGAAACGAATGTAAGTTCCATCAGGACGACGGTATTCTTTTGCCTGGCGAACGATTACTGCTTTAGCAACCGATCCCTTTTTGATTGTTGATGTTGGAATAGCATCTTTGATAGCTACTACAACAATATCGCCGATTCCAGCGTATCTGCGGTGAGATCCACCGATAACTTTGATACACTGAGCAATTTTTGCTCCGGAGTTGTCGGCAACTGTCATACAAGACTGCATCTGAATCATAATTACCTATACTCCTATTATTTAGCGCGTTCAACAATTTCTGCGAGACGCCAGCACTTATTTTTGCTGAGTGGTCTGCATTCAACAATACGAACTGTATCACCTACGTGTGCATCGTTGTTTTCATCGTGGCACATGTATTTCTTAGTTCTTGTAACATATTTCTTGTAAAGGCGGTCTCTTTTCTTTGTTGTAATTGATACAACAATTGATTTGTCCATTTTGTCGCTTGTAACAAGACCAACAAATGTACGTTTTGCTGCCTTTGTCTGAACAGTCATTTCTTCCACGGTTCAGCTCCTATTTGTTCTCGCCAGCAATTTCTTTCTGGCGGATCAGTGTATTAACGCGTGCGATTTCGCGACGGATAGTACGCTTCTGAAGTGGGTTATCTACATGGGCGATTACCATTTTGAAGCGAAGGTCCATGTATTCCTTTTTAAGCTCATCACGTTTAGCAACCAGTTCTTTATAAGACAGTTCTTTTACAGTTGATTTCTTAGCCATCTTATCCTCCTAGTCCTGTGTTGGCTTGTAAGCGATTTTTGTTTTTACTGGAAGTTTTGCAGAAGCAAGAACCAGAGCTTCGTGAGCCAGTTTGACATCTACACCACCAATTTCAAACAAAATCATTCCTGGTTTAAGTACAGCTGCCCAATGATCTGGAGCACCTTTACCCTTACCCATACGAACTTCGGCAGGTTTCTTACTGATTGGTTTATCCGGGAAAATACGGATCCAAACGTTACCTGTACGACCCAATTTACGGTTGATAGCAACACGACATGCTTCGATGATACGAGTATCGAGCCATGTTGGTTCCATTGCTACGAGAGCGATGTCTCCAAAATCGATGTGATTATCACGTGTTGCATTTCCCTTTTCGCGACCACGCTGCACCTTACGGTGAATTACTCTTTTTGGACTAAGTGGCATTTCTAGCTCCTTTTAGATTCAGCTTTTTCAGCTTTGTCATTTGAACGCTGTGCATTGCCACGACGTGGTTTGCGAACGAGCTGACCTGCATCTTCGTTCTGTTCGATTCCGTAGTTCATTCCGTTGTAAACCCAAACTTTGATACCGATGATACCATAAGTTGTGTGTGCTTCGTATGTTCCGTAGTCGATGTCTGCGCGAAGAGTATGAAGTGGAACACGTCCATCTTTCATTTCTTCTGAACGAGTCATGTCAGCGCCACCAAGACGTCCAGATACACGGATTTTGATACCCTGTGCACCAGCACGCATTGCGTTGCTTACAGCCTGTTTAAGAGCCTTGCGGAAAGAACCGCGGCCAGCAAGCTGACGACCAATATTCTGTGCAATCAGATTTGCGTTTACATCAGCACGTTTAACTTCCTTGATCTTAATCTGAACTTTTTTAGTCAGCTGAGCCTGGATTTTTGCACTGATCTGTTCGATTGTTGCACCTTTAACACCAATAATTACGCCTGGACGAGCTGTGTGAATAACAATTGTCACACGCTGTGGATGACGTACGATTTCAATTTCTGCAATGTCAGCATTTTTGCATTCTGGAAGGTTAGAAACCAGTTTTCTGATTTTGATATCTTCAAGAACCAGGTCTGCATATTCACTAGGATCTGCATACCAGCGTGACTGCCATGTTTTGTTTACGCCAAGGCGCAAACCGATAGGATTTACTTTCTGTCCCACTTTATTCCCCCGCCTTTTCGTCAACGATGACGGTAATATGACACATGCGTTTCAGAAGCTGATCTGCACGACCACGTGCGCGGCACCAAAGTCTCTTAAGACGTGGACCTTCGTCGATGCGGATTTCTTTAACGTAAAGCATATCTTCATCGAGTTTGCTGTTTACATTGAGTGCATTGCTTGCAGCGCTTTTAAGAGTTGCGCTGATAAGTGTTGCACCTTTCTGTGGCATGTTTGCCAGGATTGCCATAGCTTCTGAATAAGACTTGCCTTTGATTACATTTGCAACTGGGCGAACCTTTGTTGGTGATGCAATCAGGAATTTAGTAGTAGCTACATAACCTTTTTCAACTTTCATTATATACCTCTACCCTTATTTCTTAGCAGCTTTGTCTGAACCATGTCCGTGATATGTACGTGTTGGAGAAAATTCGCCGAGCTTGTGGCCAACGAGGTTTTCTGTGATGTACACAGGGATCCATGATTTACCATTATAAACTGAAATAGTATTTCCAACCATTTCAGGGATGATTGTTGAGCAGCGAGAATATGTTTTGATCATTTTTCTGTCTGCTTCTTTGTTCATAGCCTGAACCTTTTTGTAAAGTGATTTTTCTACAAAAGGTCCTTTTTTAACTGATCTTGACACCGTTATCTCCTATGCAACTACTTCTTACGACGAGAAACAATGAAATTGCTTGTCGTCTTTCTCTTGTTGCGAGTCTGGTAACCTTTACAAGGCTGTCCCCAAGGAGTAACAGGATTGCGTCCTTTACCAGCACCTTCACCACCACCAAGTGGGTGATCATGTGGGTTCATTGCCATACCACGAACTGTTGGGCGAACACCCATCCAGCGTCTGTGACCAGCTTTACCAAGCTGAACATTCATGTGTTCTTCGTTTCCGACAACACCGATTGTTGCATAGCAACGTCCATTAATCTTTCTCATTTCACTTGAAGGCAAGCGAACGACAACGTAATCACCATCAGTACCAGCAATAGTAGCACTGGCACCAGCAGAACGTACAAGCTGTCCACCAGAACCGAGGGTAAGTTCGATATTGTGGATTGTAAATCCTACAGGAATAGCATTTAACGGTAATGCATTTCCGATTGTTGGTGCTGCATTTTCGCCAGACATAATTTTCTGTCCAACCTGCAGACCTTTTGGTGCGATGATATAACGTTTATCACCATCAGCGTAGAAAATCAAAGCGATGTTAGCTGAACGGTTTGGATCGTATTCAATTGTTTTTACAGTTCCAGGAATACCGTGCTTGTCGCGTTTGAAATCAATTTCACGATAACGTCTTTTGTGACCGCCACCCTGATGACGTACAGAAATACGACCACCAGCTCCGCGACCACCATTTGACTTTTTGCCTGACACCAGAGTTTTTTCGGGTCTGTCGGTTGTCAGTTCTTCACGTACCAGGTCAACGCGTCCGCGAGTACCTGGAGTCATTGGCTTATATACTTTAAGAGCCATCTTAGTTCCCCTTAATTCTCAATACCGGAATTACACGCCTTCAAAGGCTGCAATTGTCTGTCCGTCAGCGATACGAACAACAGCTTTTTTGTAAGAAGCTGTTCTACCCGGTTTACCACGAAGACGTTTTACTTTTCCAATTACGTTCATAGTTGTACAGTTAACTACTGTAACGTTGAACAGTTTGGCAACGGCTTCTTTAATATCTGTTTTTGTTGCATCTTTACGAACGATGAAAACATATTTGTTCTGTTCACGAAGCATTGAAGCTTTTTCAGATACAACAGGCTCAATAAGAACGTCTGTAAGTGTCATTATTTAGCCTCCTTATCTTCTTCTGCATAGAAACTTGAAAGGTTGTTTGCTGCTGTTTCCAGAAGTACAACTTTGCGAGCGTAATACAGATCGTGTGCGCGAAGACGGTTGTAAGAAAGGAAAGAAACATTTTTGATGTTTCTTGCAGCTCTTTTGAGCATTGCATCATCATCTTTAAGGATAATTACTGTTCTTTCATCTTTAGCAAAGTTGTTAAGAATAGCAACCAGGTCCTTTGTTTTTCCGCTTTCGATAGTGAAATCTTCAACAACTGTAAGTCTGTCAGACTGAGCCTGCATAGACAGAATTGTTTTCATAGCAAGTCTCTTTTCTTTTTTAGGAATTGAGTAGCTGAAATCACGTGGTTTTGGTCCGAATGTGATACCACCACCAACCATGATTGGAGATTTTTTGTCACCACGACGTGCATTACCTGTACCCTTCTGTTTGTATGGTTTTGCATTTGAACCATGAACTTCAGCGCGAGTTTTTGTACAAGCAGTTCCTACACGTTTGTTAGCTAATTCATTGTTAATTGCGTAATAGATTACGTCGTCATTTACTGGGAGACCGAATACTTTATCATCAAGTGTGATTGTACGCAGTTCTTTACCAGCAGTTGAATAAACTTTCTTTTCCATAATGTTCTATTCCTCCGCCTTATTTCTTTACTGCTGACTTGACGATCAGTGTGCAGCCTCTAGTTCCTGGAACAGCTCCACGAACCATGATTACTTTCAATTCAGGATCAACTTTAACAATCTTAAGATTCTGAACTGTTACACGTTTACAACCCATGTGACCAGGGAGTTTTGTGTTTTTGAATGTGTGGCCAGGTGTTGTACATTCGCCTGTTCCACCTGGTTCTCTGTGGAATTTAGAACCGTGTGTAGCGCGTCCACCGTGGAAGCCCCATCTCTTCATTACACCCTGGAATCCCTTACCTTTTGATGTAGCAGTAACATCCAGGAAGCGACTCTTTTCAAAGAGTTCAAGACCAACTGAATCACCTACATTAACTTCAGCTTCGAAATCACGGAATTCTTTCAGCTGACGTTTTGGAGTGATGTTCTCTGGGAACTGTCCGGCGTATGATTTGCTTACTTTAGATGCTTTCATGTCATTAAGACCAAGCACTACAGCGTCATAACCGCAGTTTTCCTTTGTTTTTTTGGCAACAACTACGTTTGGTTCGATCTGGATCACGGTTACTGGTGTAAGATTACCGCTAGCATCGAAAATCTGTGTCATGCCAATTTTTTTTGCAATCAGACCTTTCATTCTGATATCTCCTAATAAGGACCGATTAAAACCGGCTCCTTGTGTTATTTTTTAAGGCCGTCGTCCCAGATCCAAGGGGATCGTACCTTTGGTTTAATAATTCTAACAACTATCGTTGTTTCTTGTGCCTACTGTTTGATGTTTACATCAACACCGGCAGGAAGTTCAAGCTTTCTCAGTGAATCCAGAACATCTTCTGATGGATTCATGATATCGATAAGGCGTTTGTGAGTTCTCATTTCGAACTGTTCACGTGACTTCTTGTTTACGTGTGGTGAACGAAGAACTGTTACCTTATTGATGCGTGTTGGAAGAGGTATAGGTCCTGAAACCTTAGCACCTGCTTTCTGAACAGCCTGTACGATAGCTTTAGCACTCTGATCGATCAGCTCTACATCAAATGCACGAAGTCTGACACGAATCTTTCCATTAGCCATTTTATGTTACTCCTAAAAAACGATTACAAGAGGCTGCATTGCAGCCTCTTGTATATCAAATAAAACTATTCGATGATTTTTGTAACCTGACCAGAAGCGATTGTACGTCCACCTTCGCGGATAGCGAGTTTGAGACCTTCATCCATAGCAACTGGGTGAATCAGATCACCTTCGATTTTCAGGTTGTCACCTGGTTTAGCCATATCTACACCGTCAGCGAGGTTTACTGTACCAGTAATATCTGTTGTACGGAAGTAGAACTGTGGACGGTAACCAGAGAAGAATGGCTTTTCGCGTCCACCTTCTTTTGCAGAAAGAACGTAGATCTGAGCTTCGAACTTTGTATGTGGGTTGATAGATTTTGGAGCTGCCAGAACCTGTCCACGTACAACGTCTTTCTTTTCAACACCACGGAGGAGGATACCAGCGTTGTCACCAGCCATACCTTCGTTAAGTGTTTTGTTGAACATTTCGATACCTGTTACAGTTGTATCCTGTGTAGGTTTAATACCAACGATCTGAACTGCGTCACCCATGTGAACAACACCACGTTCGATACGTCCTGTTACTACAGTACCACGACCTGTGATTGTGAAGATGTCTTCAATAGGCATAAGGAATGGTTTCTGATCGTCACGAACTGGATCGTCGAACCATGTATCCATAGCTGTAAGGAGTTCTTCGATACATTTTGTGTTGTTAGGATCTGAAGCTTCGTTAAGAGCTTTGAAAGCTGAACCTTTGATGATTGGTGTGTCAGGAGAGAATCCGTAAGACTGGATTGTATCTTTAACATCTTCTTCAACCATCATAAGCATTTCTTCGTCGCCATCAAGAGCGTCTACTTTGTTAAGGAATACGATGATCTTTGGTACACCTACCTGACGAGCCAGGAGGAGGTGTTCTTTTGTCTGAGCCATAACACCGTCTGTTGCAGCAATAACGAGGATAGAACCATCCATCTGTGCAGCACCAGTAATCATGTTTTTGATGTAGTCAGCATGACCTGGACAGTCAATGTGTGCGTAGTGACGTTTGTCTGACTGATATTCAAGGTGACGAGAGTTGATTGTGATACCACGTTCCTTTTCTTCAGGACAGTTATCGATTTCGTCGTATTTCAGTACTTTGTCACCGTATTTGTTACCACAGTATGTTGTGATAGCGGCTGACAGTGTAGTCTTACCATGGTCAACGTGACCGATAGTACCAACGTTCATGTGAGGTTTTGTTCTGTTGAACTCTTCCTTTGCCATGTTGTTTCTCCTTTACCGGAAGTCCTTTTTTTTTCCGGCAATTTTTATTTTATATGTGTTGCACTTTAAGCCAGAATGTGTCAGGCATCTAAAAGATCCTGCATCATTCGCAGACACACTTTGTTACCATGTTTGATTTGTGTTAGAGACGTCTAGAGATAAAGATATTAATAGAATTGTATTGAATGGATATTCATCAATTCGAAATATCCTTACCCGACACCACCTAACGTTATCAAGCAAGTTGTTTGACAACTGGTCTGGTTTTCCGAGTAACGGCTGAACAGCCATCAGAAACCCTAAACATGTTGTCATATATAGAAAAGTAACAACGTTACTTATTCCCAAGTTAAGGGCCGTGCATACCTGAAAATCCCACCTGATGCTCACACACTTGAAGTAGAACTAACTTTACGGTTGCACCGGATTAAATCCGCCTGATCTCAAAGAACCCGCTATCCCCCATTTAATTCAAGGATAGGTTCAATAAATATACAAAAAAGAAAATAAATGTTCAATAGGAAGATTTGAAAATAATGTAAAAAACTTGAAATCTTCGCAATGAAAAAAT
Source organism: Treponema sp. (assembly GCA_018385395.1). Classification (GTDB taxonomy): domain Bacteria; phylum Spirochaetota; class Spirochaetia; order Treponematales; family Treponemataceae; genus Treponema_D. The sequence goes on along the minus strand of JAHBAD010000084.1, from coordinate 5,774 downwards.
ATCAGAAAAAATCAAAAATTTCTATTTTTTTTTCTAAAGTCCCCTTAATGTTTTCCGAAACTATGGTAAAGGGTGGTGGAAACCCCGTGAGGCGGACCACCAGGGAAGCGTAGCTTCCGGAAGTGGTTTGCGCAAGTAAAACCAAATATTTTTGAACTAACCAAAAAGGAGTGTTTTATGGTTATTAATCACAATATGAGCGCTATGTTCGCTCAGCGTTCCCAGGGAATTCAGGATCTTAACCAGCAGAAGAGCATGGAAAAGCTGTCTTCTGGTATGAGAATCAACCGTGCAGGTGATGATGCTTCTGGTCTCGCAGTTTCTGAAAAAATGCGTGCACAGATTCGCGGTCTGAACCAGGCTTCACAGAACGCTCAGAATGGTATTTCTTTCATTCAGACAACTGAAGGTTACCTTCAGGAAACAACTGACATCGTTCAGCGTATCCGCCAGCTGGCTGTACAGTCTTCAAACGGTATTTACTCAGCTGAAGACCGTATGCAGATCCAGGTTGAAGTTTCTTCTCTTATCGCTGAAGTTGACCGCGTAGCTTCTGCTGCTCAGTTCAACGGTATGAATATGCTTACAGGACGTTTCGCCCGCCCAACAGGTGAAAACGTTGTTACAGCTTCAATGTGGTTCCACATTGGTGCAAATATGGACCAGAGAACACAGGTTTACATTGGAACAATGTCAGCTGCAGCTCTCGGACTCCGCAACGTTGGTGACGAAACAATCATGTCTCTGGAAACTCCAGACGAAGCAAACCGTGCTATCGGTACACTTGATGAAGCTCTTAAAAAGATCAACAAACAGCGTGCTGACCTGGGTGCTTACCAGAACCGCCTTGATATGACAGTTAAAGGACTGGATATCGGTGCTGAAAACCTCCAGGCTTCTGAATCACGCATCCGTGATACAGACATGGCTGCAGAAATGGTTGAATTCACAAAAGACCAGGTTCTCTCTCAGGCTGGAACAGCTATGCTGGCTCAGGCAAACCAGTCTTCTCAGAATGTTCTTTCACTGCTTCGCTAGACATAACTAAGTTGCAAAAAAGATGGCGTCCTTCACTTGTGGACGCCATTTTTTTTGCACTTTGAGAAAAATGAGCCAGCAGAGCGAATGAAGATATGTATTCAGTTTTGACAAAGAGCATGAAGCCTGCGAAATGCGTTGTCAAAACTGACGGCGAAACAGAATTCTGTGTAGTTCTTTGTCGCCGGTTCGGTTTCGCCGCGGCTCAGGCAAATCACTAAGCAGCTTGCTGCGACGTTCTCAGAATGTTCTTTCACTGCTTCGCTAGACATAACTAAGTTACAAAAAAGTTGGCGTCCTTCACTTGTGGACGCCATTTTTTTTGCACTTTGGGAAAAATGAGCCAGCAGAGCGAATGAAGATATGTATTCAGTTTTGACAAAAAGCATGAAGCCTGCGAAATGCGTTGTCAAAACTGACGGCGAAACAGAATTCTGTGTTGCTCTTTGTCGCCGGTTCGGTTTCGCCGCGGCTCAGGCAAACCACTAAGCAGCTTGCTGCGACGTTCTCAGAATGTTCTTTCACTGCTTCGCTAGACATAACTAAGTTGCAAAAAAGATGGCGTCCTTCACTTGTGGACGCCATTTTTTTTGCACTTTGGGAAAATACTATAAATTTAGGATTTTTTTTGAGTTTATAGTCAAAATTTATGAAAATAGATATGGTGATTCATCTATATTTGCTTAAAAAGCTATAAATACTACGAAAAACTCATTTTTATAGCTAAATTTTGACATATTTCTGTTATTTCCAGGCAATTCTTAAGCTAATTTGCTATAAATTTTCTAAATGGGACATTTTTATAGCATTTTTTTGAAAATTAATCCTAAATAAAGCTATAAAACAATGATTTTCACTCAAATTATAGCCGTTTTGAATATTTTTGAAACAGACGATAAAAATCGACAAGAAAGATTGAAAAAGCAGGCGTTGCGGGCGGCGCCTGAGCCCGCAGAGGGGGTAGCGAAAAAGACCGGAGCCGACGGCGAGGACTTTGGAGCGAGGGGGAGACTTCCCCCTACCCCAAAATATTATTCTGAAACATTTATTTTGCACGGTACGTCTTTTCTTCTTTATTAAGCAGATAATCCGTGTGAACAGGACCATGTCTGCTCCGTACTTCTGCCCGAATTCTTTTACACTCAGAGCAAAATAACTTTCAGATTTATCGGTTTTTCTAAAAAGTTCGCTTGAAAAATGCGGCGGAAATACATAATACCCGGCTTCTGCCAGAGACCTAGCAAGCATCAAGCATGAAATAAAAAATATCGTTCATATCATCTTCCTGAGACATATTCACAGGAAGCAAGAAAACCGAAAAAATTAAACCACAAAGAACAAGCTTTTTTTTCCAAATTTTTTCATTTTTCCTCCAAAACTTTTTTATTTCTCTTTTTTAATGTATATTCACTCTTATGGAAACTTCTACAGGCCCGGGCTTTAACCCCGAAGAAATCATATTTTGTCCAACCTCTGCATGTAATTTGAAATGCGGTCATTGTTTTGTAAATCAGAAAGCCGGCAGTCTGGATACAGATTCTGCAGTTAAATTTTTAATCGACTGTGCAAAGAACGGGATTTACAAAGTGGGCTTTTCAGGCGGAGAGCCGTTTCTGAATCTTGATTTTACATGTGGTTTAATAGAAGAAAGTGTAAAAAATGAGCTGGTTTTTGACAGGCTTATGACAAACGGAGTCTGGTGGAAAGACGAAGCCGAACTGTCTGAGAAACTGAACCGGGTGCGGGACGCCGGGTTTGACGGAAAAATAGGGCTTTCATGGGACTGCTTTCACGCAAGCTCGGGAGCTTCTTTACAGAAAATCGCAATGTTCATTACAGCCTGTCACCAGGTATTCGATGATGAAACTTGTGTCGAAATCCTGAGCGTTATCGATTCATCAGCCCCGAAAAAAGATGATCTGGATTTTAAAGATAATCTGATGGAGCTTGGACTCACAATCGGTGGCTACGTTACCGGCGAAACAGACAAAAAAACAAAGAACGGTCAGCTTACAATAGTAAATGACTTTGGCGAACTGGAAGTTGCAGTCTTCCGTTTTTCACAAAGTTTTCTTCCTGAGCGTGGAACAAAGTGGCGGGATAAAAAATGGTTTACAGAAGATTACTGTCAGGGCACGGGGAATGTTTTCTATGTTCATGCCGACGGCCGCATTGCTCCATGCTGCGGATTTGCAAATGAAGAACCTGAACTTATAATCGGGACTATAAACGACAGCTACGAAAAACTGATGGAAAATGCGAAGAAAAACCGTATGGTGGATTTATGCTACTGTCAGGGATTGGACTTATATAGAAGAAACCTTGAAAAAAGCCAAGGGAAAAAAGCAATCCCAGGCAGAACAAACGACATGTGTATGTTCTGCGCCTGGGTTTGCCGTAAATAATCTTTATACCGTAAATGTTCCAATCTGGCCGCTAACGCGCTGGATGGAATCGTCAACGTCGTGAGAAATGTCTTTAAGCATTTCTCCGCCATCTTTAATCTTATTAAGGTCAGTCTTCATTTCATCAACTGAAGATTTTGACTTTTCAGTTGCATCTGAAAGATTCTGTACGATATCAATAATCTTATCTGTATGCACAGACATGGCTGATGACGCTGTTTGAACCTGACTGGCAGAAGATTCCATTTTTGAAAGACACTGACTTACTGTGCCCGATGAAGCCTGCTGAATACTCATAGCTTCTTTGATAGATTTTACTGCAGAGTCAGTTTCTGTAATACGCTGGAGAACATCTCCGAACACAAGCATTGAAGCTTCACTTGAGCCTACTACAGCCTGGATTGAATCGCGGATTCTTACCAGCTGGTCACCGATTTTCTTTGATTCTTCTGTAGATGTTTCTGAAAGTTTACGGATTTCATCAGCAACAACCGAAAATCCTTTACCTGCATCTCCGGCATGAGCGGCTTCAATGGCAGCATTCATAGCAAGAAGATTTGTCTGTTCAGCGATTGAAGCAATTGCGGCGTTGGCTTCTGAAAGCATCTGTGAATCATTTTCGATAACCTTAACTTTTTCGTTCACTTCATTCTGAGTCTGACTACCCTTCTGAGTAATGGAAATAAGTTCATCAAACGATGCATTCATATTTGCTACAAGACTATTAACAGACTGAATATTCTGAAGCATCTGATCGATTGTTGTCGAAGATTCTGAAACGGCAGAGTTCTGTGTCTGAACAAGATTTGAAAGCTCATTCATTGTATCTTTGATAGAAGAAATAGAAGCAACTGTTTCTTCAACACTCTTGAACTGAGAATTAATCTGTTCCTGAACCTGATTAATATCATTTGAAATACTCACTACGTTATCAAGTGTGGTAGATGTAACTTCTGTAAGGCTTTTTCCAGCATCATTCAGAACGCTTTCTGACGCCTTCATATTTCCGACAATGTCTTTCAATTTCCCGATAAATCCGTTGAAACCTTCTGCAAGTTTTCCGATTTCATCTTTGCTTTTTATCGGGATAGTTTTATTAAGATCGGCATTTCCTTCGGCAATTGCTTTTCCGTATTCATCAATATATTTCAGAACATTTTTAAGACGACTTATAATTCTCTGAATAAAAATCATGAAAACTGCCATGAAAACCAGCACAAGAACAAGTATTCCTGATGCCACAACATAAGCTTCAATATTGCTGTAGCCGAATTTTGGATAGAAAAGCAGAATGTTCCAGTTGATTTCTGGAATAGGTGTGACTATATAGTTTCCTTCTTCGGCTTCAAAATATGTACTTTCAGTTTTACTGATTTTCTTAAAATCAATTGTTGTTACGATTTTTGAAACATCTGCTTTGCTTTCAATTAATTTCTGATCTAATGCTCCAGTGATTTCAAGATCGTCATTGAAGAAATAGGTAGAACCTGTCTTTGGAGCATTTTTATAAATGTCAGCAATAAAATCTGAAAGAGGAACACCAGTACCTGCAATACCAATTGCTTTTCCTTTTTTGTTGTGGATAACGCAATTTACCCACATCATTGTTTTTCCAAGATCCGGATTATAATTGATATTGAAGTTATAGACTGGAGTCTCATTGATTGTCATATTGTACCAATACTGGTCTGGGTCATTGGGATCAACCACATAAGCAAATTCCATATCTGAATAGAATTCTTTGTCTGTTGTATTGATCCAGAAGATACTTTTACTGCGGAAAGAATTCTTGTAGCTGGACAATTCCTCAAAAGCGGCTTCCCTGAAAACCGGATTTCCAGGATCCTCCATAAACTTTACGATGGTCGGAGAATTGACCATTTGAAGGGACAACTGGAGTTCACTGTTCAAGCTTTTCTGAAATTCAAGTTGCTGTCTGACCGAATTGGTCTCAAGAAAAGTTTTTGAAGATTCCGTGAAATTTTTTTTTGAAAGAATCTTGACTGTGGTATTTGTAAATAAAAGAGTGATAAAAATACAAATACCAGAAAAGGTAAACATTTTTGCTCTTAATTTCATAATATTTTATTATGAAATTAAAAATCTAAAATGTCAATTTCCTCTAAAAACTATATTCTAAATTTCCTCTAAAAACTATATTCTAAATCTAAAAAAAAGGCTGGCTGATAAGTACATATAAATCAAATATATTTTTTTGATTAGTTATGGTCTTTAAAAACTTACTCCCGGTCACAATCACGGCCTACCAGGAACGCTAGCTACGACCTTCGGTCGTTTGCCTATAGGAAATTATTTAAGTCGCCGCTAACG
>JAHBAD010000064.1 GCA_018385395.1 Treponema sp. | reverse complement strand
GCTTACAATCCAGGATATTATCAGATAACTTTCCATGATCCAAACTGGTCCTTTGATATTTATCCTAGCATTGAAGACTATCGTGTTGAAGATTTTAATGTTCTGGAGTTAATAAAGCAGAAATTTCCAGGGGAATTAGACAAAGCATTTGCAAATTCTATTAAAACACAGATGCGCTATATTGTTGATAATGATGATGGTTTTGGGGATTATCGTCTTGAAATAAATGTTTCCGGTCCAGACTTCAATCTGGTAGCTAATGAACTGTCAGAGGTATCTGCGGAGCAAGGAACTAGTGATCAACCTGGAATTTATTTACTCTTACCAGGCGATGAATTACCGAAAAATGTTTATATCCGCAGAATAAGGCTTAATGGAGTGCTTGTTTCTGATATCAGAAGTTATTCAGATCCTGAACGAAAGTTAGTTTTTTCAAATGAATGGTATTATCCATATGTAATTCCAGGAAAAAAATATGACTTTTCTGTAGAGTACCTGAATGAAAACTGGAATACTTTATATGTAAAGGAAGGAAGCATTACACCAGAATATGGACGCGGGGAAATTGATGTAGAAACAATGCCTGTCTATGAAGTAAATAATAACATTCTTACCTGGAAAACACAGCCTGTACTGAAAATTATAAATGGGGAAGAAGAAACTTTTATTACTAAAGAACTGTTTGAACAAAACTACAGGTATAGTCTGAATCTTACAACAACAAATTGGGGCTGGTGTACTTGGAAGGATGAAGCTTCATATACACTTTCTGATTTTAATGTAAAGGAATTGTGTGAAGAACGTAATCCTGAAAATCTAGAAACAGCTCTTTCAAATGAATGTTTCATGACGCTTTCTTTAAAAATTGGAAGTAATTATGAGCCGGCGGTTTATCCGTATGGGGAATATGTTTATGAAATTTTGAATGATCCATCAAAAATGAATTTCAGACTTAATTAATTTTCTTCCTTTCGGGGCGCTTCTGTAAGAGGGGTGCGAAGAACAAAAAGGGGCTGTCCAAAAGAGTGGACAGCCCCTTTTTGTCTGAAACGGGGGGCAGGGCGTTGTATTTTGCTATAAACTCCGCAGAAAGAGGTGATTTTATAGCAAAATCTGCCGTTTATGCCCACATTCTGCCCCCGCAGGGGTGCGTTGCACCCTGTGACGCCGCTTGTTGGGGCGTGCGGAAGGCGGCCAGGCACGGATTTTTGCTATAACTTTTAAGAAATAAGACATTTTTATAGCAAAGTGCAGGATGATTCTAAATGGCCGCCATCTTCTGCGTGGGGCCGAGCTTTGTATTTTGCTATAAATTGCGCAGAAAGAGGTGGTTTTATAGCAAAATCTGCCGTTCATGGCGACATTCTGCCCCCGCAGGGGTGCGTTGCACCCTATGACGCCGCCCGCAACCCTGTGACGCCGCCCGCAAGGGCGTTCTGAATGCCTTGGAAAGCAGGTCTTAGGGCGGCAGCCCTAGGAGAAGGGGGTGTGACGAAAACGCATTGCGGTTGAGTCCAGGGGGGAGACTTCCCCCCTACCTCTTAATTTTCATAACCGCCTTACACCAGGGCAGACGCCCCTTTTCTTTTGCACGCCGATGAGAAAATCGCTATACTGTTTCTATGAGTGAAAACATATCAGCATCAAACAGTATTAATATTTCAAAAATTCTTAAAACTTCCAGAAAGATTGTAATTAAAATCGGAAGCAACACTTTGGCAAAAGCAGACGGAACTCAGAATACAGAGTTCATGCAGAGTTTCGCACGTCAGTGTAAAAGTCTTATAGATATGGGGAAACAGGTTGTAGTTGTTTCTTCGGGTGCTCAGGTTTCGGGCGTCTCAACACTTAAGGAGTGGGCTCGCAAAAAGGATGTGCACTTCCGTCAGGCTCTCTGCGCAATCGGTCAGGTTGAACTTATGACACAGTGGAGAAAAGCTTTTGCCGAACAGGATCTTCACATCGGTCAGCTGCTTTTTACAAAAGAAGATTTTGAAAATGATCACCGCTCACTCAATATCCGTAACACACTTTTCACTCTGGCAGATGAAGGCGCCGTTCCAATCATCAACGAAAACGACTCAGTTTCTACAGATGAATTTGCTATCGGCGATAACGATAACCTTTCAGCCCTCACAGCAATTCTCTGGAGCGCCGACCTTTTGATTCTTTTCAGCGATATCGACGGCATTTACACAGATAATCCAAAGACAAATCCGGATGCAAAACTGATCGAAACTGTAACAGATATTCCGGCTTTGCGTGCAGGAATTATAATCGGAAATACAAATGCTTTCGGCACCGGCGGAATTGAAACAAAAATCCAGGCTGCAGAAAAAACTACAAGCTACGGAATTCCTCTGCTTCTTGCAAACGGTTCTCAGGAAAACATCGTTGATAATCTTGTGAACGGAAAAGCAAACGGAACAATTTTCCTGGCATAAAAAAAATTGGGCGTCCCCCTCGCAGGCTCGGGTCGGCGAGCTCCGGGTTCCGGCTTTCGCCTCCAGTCGCCTTCGGCGACCAGGCCCTGCGCATGCCTGACGCATCAGGTCTTTATGAATTATTCAGAATCGGTTACAAAAAAACTAATCCAGAAAAATCTTACCATTTCGTTTATGGAGTCCTGCACTTCGGGGCTTCTTGCTTCTATGTTTACCGACACAGAAGGCGCCTCAAAAGTTTTCACAGGAAGCCTTGTCACATATTCCAACGAACAGAAAATCAAAGCGGGCGTTGATGCAAAAATCATTTCGGATTATGGCGTGTATTCGTCTGAATGTGCAGCTGAAATGGCTCGTGTTGTTCAAAATATTTACGGCACAAATATTTCTGTTGGCATTACAGGTACCACAGGAAACGTGGACCCGAATAATCCTGATTCCATTCAGGGCGAAGCTTTTTTCTGCATCCGCGTAAACGAAAAATCTTACGGCTTTCACATCCAGAAAAACGTCTCAGGCCTTACCCGTAAAGAAATCAAACAGTTCTACGCCGACACCGTCTACGCCGAACTCTTGAAAATACTGAAATGAAAGGTCCATATAAATCAAATATATTTTATTTGATTTGCTAAGGTCTCTAAAAAACTTACTCCCGGTCACAACCGTTTGGAACGCTAGCTACGACCTTCGGTCGTTTGCTTATAGGAAATTATTTAAGTCGCCGCATTCTGCG
>JAHBAD010000060.1 GCA_018385395.1 Treponema sp. | reverse complement strand
GAGTAAGTTTTTTTAGAGTCCATAACTAATCAAATAAAATATATTTGATTTATATGTACATTTAATTTGCTACAGTCATTTTTTCCTGTACTGCAGCGTGTTCCGTAATGAGTTTTTCATTTTTGTTTGTGCGGAACGGGGCGAGCGGAAGTCCTTCTTTGTTGTAAACTGTAACAGGGCAGTAGTTGTACCAGTTGTAACGGCAGGCTTTAGGTTCTGGAACTTCTGCGCTTGTCACCTCAATGGTGTTTCCATTGAAGACAGGAAGTGCGCCAAACCATTGTCCCTTATCATTCTGAATTTCGAAACCTGTCCATTTTCCGTTTACCATAGCACCGATTTTTTCATTTCCCTGAATTTTTTCAAGTGCTATAAGATTTGCAAGTTCTTCAGGCTTTTCTTTCGTAATGAATCCGTTTTCAGCATTGTCAAAAGTCAGTATCATTTTTCCGTTCTGGCTGACGGCAGATTTAAGTGTCGGATTGTATGATTCTTCATTAGAGGCTTTTCCGTCATATTGTGTTTTCATGGCAATGGCTTCAAGTCGTTCCCCAACAATCTGTTTCTGTTTCGGGTGAATGTCGTTGAATGCACCTTCGTCCATGAGAACTGTCATATATGTGTTTGCAACAGTCTTTGAAACTTTTTCCTGGGCTTCGCGAATAAGACACCAGTGTTTGAAATCTTTATCAGCTTTGTAACGGTTTACTGTCAGCTGGACAAAAATAAAAGGAAGAGTATCGTCGTTCCAGTCTGTACGCCAGTTGTCGATCATGCGGGTAAAAAGTTTTGCATACATATTCGGTTTGTGATCATCACTTTCACCCTGATACCAGATAACGCCTTTCATTGTGTAAGGTGAAACACGGGAAAGCATGGTGTCGTAAAGCCCGCAGGGACGGTAAGGATTTTTGCAGCTTTTTGGTCCTGGCCATTCATTTTTTCCGATTTTTTCCTGAAGGGCATTCCATTCAATATCAGGCTGAACGGCATAAACTTTCTGTGCGCGAACGTTCCATTCTGCATCCCGCTTCAGATAGTCGTCATATTCTTTCATCTGTTCTTCAATAGATTTTCCCTTTGTTGCTTCAATCTGTTCTTCTATATAAGTGTTCAGTTCATTGTCAGTTTTCAGATAGTTTTCATGCATCCATGCTGAGCAGGAAGTTCCCCCCCAGTTACATCCTAAAAGTCCTACAGTGCAGCCAAGTTCTGAAGCAAGTTTTCTTCCAAAGAAATATCCTACAGCGCTCCATGCTTTACGGGCATCGGAATCCCACTTTGACCAGCAGGTGTTTTCTTCGGCTTTGTAAAAGGCTTCGTCTTTCCAGCCGATTTTATTTGTGTAGTAAAAGCGAACGTTTGGATCTTTAGTTTCAGAAAGGGCAGCGGCGGCTTCCTTGCAGTTCTGAAGTTCGAATTCCATATTGGACTGTCCGCCGCAAAGCCAGACTTCACCGATTGCTACATCACGGAAAGTTTTTTCATAGTCTCCGCATTTCACAGAAAGTTCACAGTCTGTTTCTGCTTTCTGGGGTGGAAGTGTAACAATCCATTTTGTTTCTTTTCCTGAAGCTTTTATGGATGCAGTATTTTCTGCAAGATTTTTTCCGCTTTTGGAAAGTGTCACGGTAACTTTTACATCTGAATCGCACCATCCGAATATATCAATGTTTTTATTTCTCTGTAATACGCAATTGTTGCTGAATACGGCTGCTGTCTTGAACATAATAATTACTCCTAAACTTTAGTTTACTACCCCATGACGTAAAAAGTCACTCTAAAAATTATACACCATTCCTTTGATTCCATAGAAAGTGAAGATTTCAAGAGTTTCTTCCAGTTCTTTAAGTGGCATTTTCCTTTCTGCTGTAAACCAGTTGCAGAACGCTTCTACAATTCTTGTAAAAATAAAGTTTGTGATGATTTCAACTTTTTCAGAACTTTTGTCCGGGTAATCTATAAGAAAAGCCTTAACAATCTGTTCTATAACAGTAATAAATAGTAATAATTTTTCCTGCGATTTTTGTCTTCAGGTCTTTATGAGAAATAAGCAGGGCAAAAGCTTTTTGAAGGGGATAAGAATAGTGCCATGGCTCGCGGTGCTGCTGTAAGTCTGCTTTCGGTTGTGATTGTTCTGCCAGCCTTCCTTATGCTTGTTGGCGGACTCATAATCCACACAACCAGCATGAAGAAAAAAGAGAACCTGTTATTTGTGCCGCACTTGCACTTATGGGAATTACAGTTTGTGAAAGACCTTCAATTGAACCAAAAAAGAATGCAGATCAGGTCTTTCATCTCATATGACAGGACGTGTAAGATTTATTTACCGCATAAGCGGCATTTAATAAAACGCATGAAGGCTTCCTGTCCTTCAGGTGTGCGCTTGAAAACGCCTGCGTCCTCAAGGACGCGGGCAAATACTTTCCCAACTTCATCCTGAAGAATCTGATCAACATTTTCTTTAGTAATTTCCGTGTAATTTTTTTTGAAGTCGTTTACCCAGTCAGCATGTTTTGAAAGGACTTCGATTTTTTCAATTTTCTTTCCTGCAACAATTGCCTTACCAAGATCTGCAAGTTCTGTCTTAAGACGGCTTGGAAGAACGGCTAAGCCCATAACTTCAATAAGTCCGATGTTTTCTTTTTTAATGTGATGAAGTTCGGCGTGAGGGTGGAAAACACCAAGAGGATGTTCTTCAGTTGTGATATTGTTTCTGAGTACTAGGTCCAGTTCAAATTCTTCCCCACGCATACGGGCAATGGGTGTAATTGTGTTGTGGGGTGTGCCCTCAGTTTCTGCAAAAATGAAAGCTGATTCGTCTGTGTAGCTTCGCCATTCTTCAAGAATTTTTTCTGCAAGTTTAATCATCTTGTCAGGGTTTTTTCCGTCAAGGCGGATTACGCTCATTGGCCATTTTACAATGCCGGCACGAACACCACTGAATCCTTTAACTGTGAACTCTTTTTCAACAGGGGCTTTTGCCATGGCAAAGGTGTAGTTGCCGCCCTGGAAATGGTTGTGGGTAAGAATTGAACCGCCGACAATAGGAAGGTCAGCGTTGCTTCCAACGGTGTAGTGAGGAAACTGTTTTATGAAATCGAAAAGGGCGCGGAATGTGTCTCCGCTGATTTTCATAGGTGTATGGTCGTAGCTGAATACAATACAGTGTTCGTTGTAATAAACGTATGGTGAATACTGGAGTCCCCAGATTTTTTTGTTCAGTACAATAGGAATGATTCTGTGAGTCTGGCGGGCAGCATGGTTTACGCGGCCTGCATAACCTTCGTTTTCCTTGCAAAGAAGACATGCCGGGTAGCCGCTTTTTGGTGCGTTCAGTGCTGCCGCAATTGCCTTTGGGTCTTTTTCAGGCTTTGAAAGATTGATTGTAATGTCGATTTTTCCGTACTTTGTTTTTGTCTGCCATTTAACATCTTTGCAGACGCGGTAACGGCGGATATAGTCTGTGTCCTGGCTGAACTTGTAATACCAGTCAGTGGCTTTTTTAGGATTTATTTCTGCAAGTTCATTGAACTTTTTCTGAATCTCAGAAGGGCGGGCAACAAGGGTAGACATGATTTTTGTGTCGAAGAGGTCTCTGTAAACAATGCTGTCATTTTCCATAAGGCCCTTTTGTACGGCGTAATCAAGCATGTTTTTAAGGATGTCTTCCAGTTCTTCAGTTTTTGTTTCAGGGATTTTTTCAGCCTCTTCCATAGTCTGAAAACCATCAAGACGGAAAAGTTCAAGCAGTCTGTTCTGTGTGTAAATGATATCGTCTTTTTCAATAAGGCCGGTTGTTAAACCGTAACCTGTCAGTCGGTTGATTTCTTTAGTGATAGTCATACTATCATTATAACTTAAAGCTCTGATTTAACATAGTAGATTTTAATTTCTGCAAATGGTATAATTATGCAAATATACGTATATTTATGCAAAAATCCTGCATATTTATGCAATTCTGACATTAAAGGGGGCATTTATGGCATCAAAAGCAGGCACAGTAAATTCAAGAGCAAAAGTTTTAAACAAACTGGCAAAAGTAACAGAAAATAATGACCCGATTAAACCTGAACTTTATTCAAAATATAATGTAAAACGAGGACTCCGTTATGCAGACGGAACCGGTGTTCTTGTTGGCCTTACTCACATTGGTGACGTAGTAGGTTACGAAGCTGATGGAGACGAAATTATTCCTGTTCCGGGACGTCTTGTTTACCGCGGATACAATGTTGAAGATATTATCAAGGATGTTGAGAAAAACAATCAGTTCGGATTCGAACAGGTAGTTTATCTTCTTCTTTTTGGACAGCTTCCAAATGCAAAGCAGCTTCAGGAGTTTACTCAGTACATGGGTGAATGTCGTGTTCTTCCTTCAAACTTTACAGAAGACATGATCATGAAAGCACCTTCAAAAGACATCATGAATAAAATTGCACGTGGTGTTCTTGCAAGTTATTCTTATGATGACAATCCTGAAGACCGTAGTGTTCAGAACATCCTGCGTCAGTGTATTGAGCTTACAGCACGCTTCTCAACTCTTGCCGCATACGGTTACCAGGCAAAGCGCCGCTACTACGATGACAAAAGTATGTTTATCCATAACCCGGTACCGACACTTTCAACTGCAGAAAACTTTCTGCGCCTGATCCGCCCTGACACAAAGTACACAAAGCTTGAAGCAGAAATCCTGGACCTGGCACTTATTCTTCACGCAGAACATGGTGGCGGTAACAACTCTTCTCTTACAGTTCACGTTGTTTCTTCTGCCGATACAGATACATATTCTGCAATTGCAGCTGCAGTTGGTTCCCTTAAAGGACGCCGTCATGGTGGTGCAAACATTCGCGTTATGGAAATGATGGATGACATTAAGGCTAACGTTAAGAACTGGGCTGATGAAAACGAAGTAGCAGATTATCTTAGAAAGATTTCCAAGAAAGAAGCCTTTGATCACACAGGACTCATTTATGGTATGGGACACGCAGTTTACACAATCAGTGACCCTCGTGAAGTTCTGCTTAAAGCAAAAGCAAAGCAGCTTGCAAAAGAAAAAGGTAAGGAATGGGTAAAGGAATTTAATCTGTACGATGCAGTTGAACGCCTTGCTCCACAGGTTATTGCCGAAGTTCATCATTCAAATAAACGCATCTGTGCAAACGTTGACCTTTACTCAGGCTTTGTTTACACAATGCTTGGAATTCCACGTGAACTTTACACACCAATTTTCGCAATCTCTCGTATTGCAGGTTGGTCTGCTCACCGCATTGAAGAAGTTGTTGCAGGCGGACGCATTTACCGTCCTGCTTACAAATGTATTTCTAAAGAACGGAAATTCGTGCCTTTAGCAGAAAGAAAGTAGGGCGCCCCGGCTTCGCCGGTCGGAGTACTCCGCCTTCGCTAACGCTCATCCCGTTTTTAGAAAAACGGGACTAAAGGGCTCCGTGTTCCTGGCGCTGTGCAAAGCCCATGATTCGTTCAGATAAAGGAAAATATATAGAGAAATATGAACCGTATAGATAAAGACGAACAGCCGGCCTCCATGCCGTCTGTTCTCTGCAAGAAAAACTTGGGTCAGAAACTTCTGCAATGTTTTTCTTGCCTACAGTCTCTGCGTACTTCCATGTACGCACTTTATTAAGGACTACAAATTGAATAGAATCGATAAACTTCTGGCCCATGAAGGCCTAGGTTCCCGTAAAGATATCAAAAAAATGCTTCGTTCCTGCGAGGTTCTTGTAAACGGAAAACGTATTTATGACGCGGGTTTTCTTATTGACGAAGAAAAAGATGTCATTTCTGTAGATGGTGAGGAAATCAATCTTCGCGGCGAAGTTTATCTTATGATGAATAAAATTGCGGGAACCGTTTCTTCAAATAAAGACGGGGAACATCGGACAGTTTTTGATCTTCTGGGGGATGAATACAGAACACCTTTCCTGGAAGATCATCTTCATCTTATCGGCCGCCTTGATATGGATACAGAAGGGCTTCTTCTTTTTACAACAGACGGAGAACTTACTCACAGACTCATTTCCCCAAAATCTCATGTTTCAAAAACTTATTTCGTTGGATTGAACAAAGCTTTTTCTGACAGTGAAAAACATGATGTTGAAGAAAAGTTCCGTAAAGGCATTCATATTGAAGCCGAAGCAAGTGAAGAAGCCTGTGACTGTCTGCCGGCCGAAGTAAAATGGGCTACTGACCAACAGATTAAAAAGTATTGTGGAAACTCAAGTCAGAATCCTGAAGGTATTGTTCAGGCTGCACTTCTTACTATATATGAAGGAAAATATCATCAGGTAAAAAGAATGTTCAGTGCTGTTGGAAATCATGTTGATTATCTTAAGCGGGTGTCTATGGGAAGTCTTTTACTTGATGAAAACCTAAAAGCAGGAGAGGTAAGGGAACTTACTGATTCTGATGTAGAAAAACTTGTTTAATAGTGAATTTATAGACTATTTTGAGAAAATTCATTATTTTTAACGTAGCAAATTTTTATACGGTGACAAAAGTCACTGAATAGGAGATAAATTATGGCAGTTAGAGTTGCTATTAATGGTTTCGGCCGTATTGGTCGTTTGGCTTTCCGTCAGATGTTCGAAGCTGATGGTTATGAAGTAGTTGCAATCAACGATCTTACAAGCCCAAAAATGCTCGCTCACCTTCTGAAATACGATACAGCACAGGGTGGCTTCATGGGAAAAATCGGTGAAGGAAAACACACTGTAGAAGCTACAGAAGATTCTATCATCGTTGATGGAAAAGAAATCAAAATTTCTGCAGAAAAAGACGCTGTAAACTGTCCATGGGCAGCAAACAAAGTAGACGTAGTTCTCGAATGTACAGGTTTCTACTGTGACAAAGAAAAGGCTTCAGCTCACATCACAGCTGGTGCTAAAAAAGTAGTTATCTCAGCTCCTGCAACAGGTGACCTGAAAACTATCGTTTACAACGTAAACCACAAAAACCTTACAAAAGAAGATCAGATCATCTCTGCAGCTTCTTGTACAACAAACTGTCTGGCTCCAATGGCTAAAGCTCTTAACGACTATGCTCCAATTCAGTCAGGTATCATGTCTACAATCCACGCTTACACTGGTGACCAGATGATCCTCGACGGTCCACAGCGCAAAGGTGACCTCCGCCGTTCACGTGCAGGTGCTCAGAACATCGTTCCTAACTCAACTGGTGCTGCAAAAGCTATCGGTCTCGTAATCCCAGAACTTAACGGAAAACTCATTGGTTCAGCTCAGCGTGTTCCAACACCAACTGGATCTACAACACTTCTTTTCGCTGTAGTTAAAGGAAAGGATGTAACAAAAGACGGAATCAACGCAGCTATGAAAGCAGCAGCTAACGAATCATTCGGATACAACACAGACGAAATCGTTTCTTCTGACGTAATCGGAATGAAATTCGGTTCACTCTTTGATGCAACACAGACAATGGTATCTAAAGTTGATGACGATACATACCAGGTAGAAGTTGTATCTTGGTACGACAACGAAAACTCTTACACATCACAGATGGTAAGAACAATCAAATACTTCGCAGAAAACTGCTAAGTTTATATTTGATTAGATAAAGTGGTCACTTTCGAGAGAAGGTGGCCATTTTTTTTGTGCATGAAGTATTTAATAGTTATTTCGATTAAAGAGAAGCGCGTCCGTCTGAGCTTCTGCGCCTTTTCTCGATGAATCTAAACGAATGCTGAGCGCATCCGTTTTTAACGGTTCTTCGATGGTAGGCGGGTAAGAACTATTAAATACTTCGCTGATTCGAACGTGGCTGGAGCCACGATTTGTATAAACTTCCATACGAAAACGAAACCAGAGGTTTCGTATAACTGCTAATTATTAATTGAATAGTAAAGTGGTCACTTTCGAAAGAAGGTGACCATTTTTTTATATAAACTAATTGATTTTTCTTTACTCTCCATAATATAGCACAAACAACATTCTCTTTCTTTTTATGGTATAATATATGTATAAAAAAAGGAGATTTAAATGGCTAAAGCAAAAAAGACTGTCAGCTTTGAAGATGCACTTTGGGGAGCTTGTGATAAACTTCGTGGAACT
>JAHBAD010000050.1 GCA_018385395.1 Treponema sp. | reverse complement strand
GTCAAACTTCAGGTTCGGTAAAGTTTCCTGATGAACTCCGTAGCTGTCAGTACTTGCAGTGTCACCTGTAAAAGTTCCATTTGCATCTGTGTTCCAGCGGGACTGAAGAGTTTCAATATAAACAACATCCGGCTCGCTGGTACCTATGGCTGATACATTCCAGGCTCCTGAATTAAAACTATAGTCTTTGTAAATATTTGCGAAGTTTTTTGTTCCGCTGTCATAATGAATTTTTGATACAAGAGAACTGAACTCTTCGTGAAGATTGCGCACAGGTTTATTAAACTTAATCCGGATTACAGAATCCGTAACTGTATTGGCTTCGACAATTACAAAATCGTCAAAATCCCAGTCAGTATTTTCGCCATTATCGGTACAACCTTCAGCCATTCCTTTTGTAACTTTTGAAGGAACTGTTCCTTTTACACGGCTGTTCTTTATAATGCTGTTATACGCTTCGATAAAACAAACATCTGAGTCACTGTTATTCTTTGCACGAAGATACCACTCCTGTTTTCCTTTCAGCGTTACAGTATTTGCATAAAAGTTTTCACCAACATTTATTTCATGTCCATCATCGATATTTATAATGCCGTCCCGAGAAATAAGAGAAGCAGATTTCAAAGCAGCCATAAAATTATGATTTTTTCTTCTTCGCTTCGTATACAGATGTTCATCATGAGTTGAATAATTTTTTCCAAGAAGAACTACATCTCTTATAGTAGACAAGTCGGCATTAAGATTAACCGTTCCACCATAAAGAACAAAGTTTTCTGCTGAAACTTTATCGTAAAATTCTGTCAAAGCAGCATCAAGAATAAGGTCCTTTCCACCTGTTACTTCATTACTGAAAGTGATTGTGCTTCCTGTGAAAGTTGCTGCATTTCCGAGGGTTACAACCCCTGTGTAGATTTGAGTACCTTTTGTTATTACGCTTCCGCCGTTTAATGCAGAAGTTCCCGAAACTGAAAGAGAATTGAAGGAAGTTATTCCCACTGCCCCTGTGAAGATTGCATTTCCGATTATTGTTACATCATGAGTTTCTGCAGTATCTGAATTAAGTTCATTTTCGAATGTAATATCAGAACCTGTGAATGTTGTATCTACTTTTACAGTTACAGCCCCAGTGTAAGATTGAGTTCCGCCAGTAGTTGTTACATTTCCACCTACATCAGTTGTTCCGCTTACACTTACTTTCGATGCAGTTACATTATTCCCGAAAGAAACATCACCTGAAATTGTAAGGTCTTTTCCACCTGTTACTTCATTACTGAAAGTAATTGTACTTCCTGTGAAAATTGCAGCATTTCCAAGAGTTATAGCGTCTGTGTAAGTTTGAGTTTCTTTTGTAGTTATACTTCCACCGTTTACTGCAGAAGTTCCTGTAACTGCAAGAGAATTGAAGGAAGTTGTTCCCACTGCACCCTTAAATGTTGCATTTCCTATTATTGTTACATCATGAGTTTCTGCAGTATCTGAATTAAGCTCATTTCCGAATGTAATTTCATAAGCTGAAAAAGTTGTATCGCTTCCCAGGGTTACCTTTCCACTATAAGTCTGTTTTTTTGATCCTGTACTTATTTTTGAAACATCAGTGAAAAAAGTTCCCAAAACCACAAGGTCACTTCCTGATGTAAACACAAAATCTTTTCCGTTTCCAGAAACTATCAGATTCTTAAAACCTTTCGATTCTTGGACTTCTGGAAGACCAAGTCCATCATAAGTTGTCTGAACAACATTTCCCGAAGTCCATCCAGAAAATTCAATGGTTGAAGAAGAATTATGGAAGATATTTGCAGCATTTAAAGGGATACCTTTTGTACCGTCTATTATAATTATTCCGTTATTTTCAATTTCATTTCCTGTTACAGATTTTCCGGCGAGCTGAACTTTTTGAGATTCATTTACCGTAAAACTTTTTACCGTTACGTCTTCAGCTAAAACAAGAAGATTAGTTCCTGCTTCTGTTCCATCTTTTATAATTTCGATAACCGATGAAGAATCTGTAATTCTTGGTGCTTTACTTGCAGGATTAAATGAATCGGAACTCGTACTCCAGTTACCTTTATTTGACCAGGAAGAGTTTTCATTTCCGAACCAGTAGTATTTATGTTCAGAAAACCAGTTATAAGTTGTATAGTCTCCATCAGGTCCTTCTACACAAGAAGTAAGTTTTGATGAAATATCATTTTCCGAAAACGCATAACGTATTTCAGCATTTTCAACAGAAGACTTATCAACTTTGGCATCAATATACCACCAGGTTGATTCATTATCCGCATCCCCTGAAACTGAAGTTGTTAAAATTAAATTTTTGCCGTCATCGGAAAGATTTTTTCCTGTAACATAAAACTCATCACTTACTGTAATTTTATTTCCTGAACCTGAAGGAAACTTTATTGTTTTTGTTTGTGAAGTTGAAGTATTATTGATTGTAAGTTTATTTACTTTCTTTATTCCGGTAATCTCGGTAGTTTGTGAACCGGAAATTTCCAGATTCACATTTTCATCAAGAACATTGTTA
The DNA here is from genome assembly GCA_018385395.1 of Treponema sp. Taxonomy (GTDB): domain Bacteria; phylum Spirochaetota; class Spirochaetia; order Treponematales; family Treponemataceae; genus Treponema_D. The sequence continues at coordinate 19,765 of JAHBAD010000050.1, read as the reverse complement.
TTACTGATATTTTCCTGAACACGAAGAAGTCCTGTTACAGAAATTTTCTTACCGGTTACAGTTGAATTAAAATCGGCACTTGCAAAAAGCTGATTATTTGTGATAAGTGACTTATCATCTGAAATACTAAAAGAAACTTTTTCATCATTATGCTTAAAGTTTCCGAAAGTTACATTACCCTCAAATGTAATTGAATCTCCGGAAGAAGCGCCGTCTTTTCCGTTCAAAGTTCCGGAAGCACCATCATAATCTCCACTAAAGGTAAGGGGGCCGGTTCCTGCAGTTAATGTTCCTGTGTTTGTCACATTATTACTGAAGGTTACATTTCCTGAAGCCAGAACGGTTCCAGTGATATTTATACCGTTTTCGGCTGAGAAAGTTCCTGAAATAGTTCCGCCCGAAATGCTTAAGTTTTTTGCAGTAACAGTATTTTCGCAAGACCAGGTACCACTGGAAATAACCAGATTAAAATAATCCGAGGTTCCCATCTCTGTAACAGAACCTGATCCTGTTGAATATTCGACAGTTCCCGAATCAAAATCATTTATTGCATTTGAGCCGTCAGTAATGCGTCCGGAAGATTTATATACGATTGTACCTTCATTTGATATTTTTTCTGCTGCATCCCCATTTCCAGCTTTTCCTGAAAGTGTCAAATTAGCTGAATCGCTTAAAGTAATTTTTGCCCTAGATTCAATAGCGAGATTTCCAACTGAAACTGCACTTGAAACCACTGGAGAACTTTTTGTTTCTGCATTAACTGGAGCCTGAATAATTACCGTTGCATCATTTACAGGAACAATTTCCAGGTCCCAGTTTGAAGCCTTAGTCCATTCGGAATCAGTTGCATCAGTCTTCCATCTATATGTGAGAAGTTTTTTATCCTTTATATTCCATCCGTTTCTGATTACAGCAGCATAGTGTTCATCAGTTATTCCTTGAGCTGGAATTGAGTTGGATCCTGAATATGTAAATACACCCACAGAATCAGAATTATTAAAAATGGCAATATTTGGATCTATCTTTAAATAATTACCACCAGTTTTATTTTCGGTTACAATAAAGCCATCTCCTGAAAAACCGGAAACATATAATTCATCATCTGCACTTGAACCACCTTCTAAAGCCAAAGTACCAGAAACGGTGATTTTACTGTTATCTAAAGTTACTGACTTTCCATTCATATTTGTGGTTGCAGTAAAATCTGTAACCGAAAAATTTCCCGCTATAGTTACGTCAGCCTTTTCAAGAATTATTTCCGATTGAAGTGATGGTCCAGTGGAAGTGAGCTTAACTTTGCCGTTTAATAGTTTAATTGTTCCGGTACCGGAGAAAGCACCACTCACTGGTATCACAGTATCACCGCCAGTGATTTCTACGCTTCCGTTATTTGCAAAATTTGTAACTGTTGCTTGTTTCGAAAGGACTACGGTTCCGTTATTTGCAAAATTTGTGACTGTTGCTTGTTTCGAAAGGACTACGGTTCCATTTGATACTGTAAAGTTAGTCGCAGTTAAAGCTTCAGCAACAGTTACAGTTTCACCTGAAGCATCTATACTTATTGAAGTATAAGTTTTGGAATCTGGAGTAAAGGTCGAACTTTTATCTACAAATTTGATTTCAACTTCATCAGACCATAACGATGTCGTATCCGTAAGGTTTCCGGCGACCTGAAGCGTTGCAGATGATTCGGCAGTTACTGTACCTGTTATAGAAAGATCCGCTGTTATTTTTGGCGTTCCTGTTACTTCAACCGAATCGAATGTTGCAGAGGCTGCTGAAATACCAGCTTTTATGTATGTTTTACCATCGCTATGTACTACATTATTTGTTTCGAAACTTAATGTATCTGAGCCATCAAATGTTACGTCGCCTGTAGTTTCGAATACAGTGTTAGACAAAATCGTTCCGCCGGCTTTAAAACTGATTTTTCCTGCATTCGGCGCATCAGTAAAAGAAGAAAGTTTTACCTCTCCATTAAAAGAAGTATCAGTTCCTTTTGCTATTGTGAAACTATCAGCTTTCAAAGCGGACTCAATAATCAGTTTACCACCAGTTTTATTTTCTTGGATTGCATGATATTTAGTATCTGCTTTCGGTGTGAAGGTTTGATCGCCTGTTCCATTAAAGGTTAAGATACCAGTATTTCTCCAGGCCCCGAAATCAGAACCAGTAAGATCGCCGGCAATAAAAATATTTTTTGTACCACCAATTACTTTTTCCGGTGCTTTTATATTATAAAACTGAATATTTTCAGGAATTGCGGGAGAATAATCCTGGTCTTCCGTAAAGGTAACTGTTCCTCCTGTAGTTGCAGTAAACTTTGAGTTTCCATTTATCACAAAGTATTTTACTTTTAATTCACCGCCAGTTTGTGTCGCTTTAGCCATTGTCCCTTCAGTAGCCATAATGAAGGATTCAACAGTAAGTGTTCCGCCTGCAAATTCAATACTGGCATTTGGATTTATAGTCAGTGATTTTAAATTGTAAGCTCCTTCATTAACCACTGGCATTCTGGTTGCGGAAGCTTTAATTGTCAATTCATAATTCGGATAATCTTTATTAAACGTTTGTTCAACAGAATGATCAGCTTCAAGTCCTGCCCAGTTATCTGTATCTGACCAGACAGAACTTTTTGTTCCAACCCAGGTTGGTGTTTTATAAAACCATTCAATTGTTGAAAGAACGCGGGCATTATCTGGTGTCCAAACCTCAATAGAAAATCCATCCGCATTTGGAAGCCTTACTGTATCAGAATTTATTTTAATTTCTTTTGTTACAGAACTAGTTCCATTTGCCTGAATTCCAAGAAAACCAGATCCCATCGAAGCAATTGTGTATTCTGATTTAGTTCCTCCAACTGCAGAATAAGTGGAATCAATTTTAAAAACTTCTGAACCAGTCTTTTTGAGTGTTTTTATTTTGAATGGGAAATATACTATTTGGGTTCCACCACCAAGATCTTCACAGGTAAGAGTAATAGTAATTGGTGAAAGAATATCGGCAGCGGGTGCCACTCCAACAGTTCCAGGAAATGTATTTAATCCTGATACCGCAACGGAATAATAACCGTCTTCGTTGTTCGGAAGAATTTTCAGAGTACTCGCATAAGAAAACCCGCAAGTTGTACCATAATTCATATAGGCGCCTGAAGCCGGGATTTTCAAGGTTCCTGAACCAGTAAACTTACTTATTCCTGTCGCATCTGCATCACCAAAATAATGATGTCTAATATTAAAAGTTGCATTATCAGAAATATCTACAGTTTGTGTATGTGCTTCCCGAATAGCAGGATCATATACAAAGCAGGAAACTTCACCAGAACCTTTAATATTTAGAGTTGAATCAGTATTTGACTCCGCACGGGCACTCATTTCGATTCGCCCATCTATAGTAAGCGTTTTTCCTAAGGCAACTTCAAACTCGGTATAACCTGTTGCTGTACCAGGGCTATTTCGCCCTCGAGAATTTACATAGACATTACTAAAGGAACAATCATTTTTTACTATGATTTTCGTATACCCTGAACTACCTGCTCCATAATTCGAAACTAAACCTGGAGAATCTTTCACATTTGTAATTCCAGAATTCTCACCAGCTCCTTCGATGTCTGCCGCTCCATCAAGCTTTAAAGTTCCTTCCACATTAATAATTACATTTCCAGTACTTGAATCATTTGAATTTGTGCAAAGTACATTACAGACTGCATCATATCCAGCTGGAATTGTGATTGAAACATCTGACGAAGCCCCTATAAAAACAACATCCCCAGTACCAGGAATATTATTTGTATCTTTATAATTACTTCCGCTAGTATTTATTTCCCAGTTTGCAGAATTATTCCAATTTCCCGTAGCAACGTTTTCCTTCCACCGGAAAGTGTCTCCCCACACGCTTTCCACACAAAAGAGCAGCACCAAAAGTATTGCAAGGCGCTTGAAAAGAGGATTTCTATATATTTTTCCGTATTCGTTTCGGTTTTTCATCTTCTTAAAATTATACACCATATTCATATCTCTAAAAAGTCCACCAGACTTTGCAGCTCCAAAGGCATTCTCCACTTCAAGTGTCACCCCAGCCTGTGGCGTTCACCGCCCCCAATAGCTCCAAAGCATGGTTATACTCATCCTCTTCAAGTATCGGAGTTTTTTGGGGGACGGTTTAGGAAACCTTATTTGGATTAATTTGAAGTTTCACTGAAAAGAAGTAAAAAGCTATAAAAAAAAAGAAAAAGGAAGAATTTATAGCTTTTTAAGTGAGAAAGTCCATTTTTGATGGCAGATTTCACTGTGATTTTGCTATAAGTTTATTCATACAGGCAATTTTATAGCTTTTAACATGGTGAAATCCTTTTTTAGATGGCAGATTTCATTGGCATTTAGCTATAAATTTTCCAAACAGGCAGTTTTATAGCTTTTTCACAGCATTTTTTTACAAACACATATAGAAAATAGCGAAAAACGGCTATAAATCCGCAAAAATATCACAATTTATAGCCAAAAAGCCCATTTTGCGTCCCGCGCCCTAGCACCATGCCCGCAAAGCGGCGCCCTCAATGCCATGGCAAGACTTTGTCTTGCGCCCCCCCTTTTTGCGCCCCACGCCCCAACCCCATGCCCGCAAAGCGGCGCCCATATCGCCGTGGTGGTGCATATCAGCAAGACAATATTTTCTCGCAAAACACCCATATCGCCGTGGCAAGCCAATATTTTCCCGCAAAGCGGTGCCCATAACGCCGTACCTAGTCTCAGTCCCACAAAGCGGTGCCCATATCGCCGTTGCAAGCTTCTTCTTACACCCGGGCCACAACGCCGTTGCAAGCCAATATTTTCCCACAAAGCGGCGCCCATATCGCCGCAATACACCCCACGTCCTAGCCCCGGCTCGGAGGGTGCCGAAGGCAAACGCGGCAGTTGAGCCTGCGAAACTGCCGTGTTCGGAGCGGCTTTGCCGCGGAGCCCGGAGTGACGGGAAAGCCTGCCCTTTGGTGCAAAGCGGCACCCACAACGCCGCGGCAAGACTTAACACCTCCCACGCGCCCGCACAACCGTGGCAAGTTTACTCCGGGCAGGCGCAGCTCCATAAAAAAAACTGACCCTCACAGAGATTACCTCCATAAAAGTCAGCTTTCTTCCTTCCGGACATTTTTCAATTGTCCATTTTCAATTGTCCATTTTCAATTGTCCATTTTCAATTCTCAAATCAGCTTACAATCTGAAAAATCACTTCCTGGGTGCTGATTTCACAGCGTTCCATTTTCAGAGTCACTTTTTCATTCAGTTCCATGTGGTCGCAGCCCTGCATTGTGGTCTGCATATCTAAAGAAGGAATTAGGAACAAAGTGTCTTTTCCCTTGTGGTCCAGAACATAGGCGTCGCCGGTCCAGTCAGGATTCTGAATAAGGTAAACAAGCTTCCAGTGAGTGTCGGAAAGACGGCTTGCTTTTTTTGCCGCAATAGCGGCAGCATCCCCGGCAGAAACGCGGAGAAGCATATCATCTTTATCAAGAAGGCGGCGGCCGTCAAGAAAGGCACGGAGCTGCTGGTGAGCAATAAGGTCTCCGTAACGGCGGAGAGGGCTTGTAACCTGGGTATAAACCGAAAGGCCAAGTCCTGCATGAGCCATAGGAGTAATGCCTACGCTACGCTTACGCATACATTTGATGCGGGCAAAGTCGCCGGCAAAGCCTTCAGGAAGGTTATCCGGAAATTCCGGAGCTTCCTGACCCACAAACGGGAACGGAATATTATTTTTCTCAGCATATTTTGCTGCCCCTTCCCCGGCCAGAAGCATCATTTCCATAATCATGTCATTTGATTCATATTTAGTTTCAGGTTCAATCGAAACTTTTTTTGTTTCCTTATCAACCGAAATATGAACTTCAGGGAAGTTGATGGAAACTGCCCCGCGGCGGTTACGGCGTGCAAGATTCTTCCGTGCTATTTCAAAGAAAGGCTTAAGCTCAGGCGAATTCTTTTCTTCATCCGCCTGTTTATAAGTTTTTCGTTCAACTCTAACCCGTGTCTTCAAAACTTCGCAGGACTCAACGCCTGTTTCTTCATCAAACTTAAGCTTAAAACTTAAAGCCGTACTTATTTCTTTAAGCCCAAGAGCGTAATCTTCCAGAGCTTCTTCACAAAGCATGCGGGAAGCACCTTCAGGAATATAAAGAGTTGTACCACGGTTACGGGCTGCAATATCAACAGGACTGTCAGGCATTACAAAACTTGCAGGGTCTGCAATATGAACCCAAAGATATTCTCCGTCAAAACTTATAGCATCGTCAGGGTCGGTGGAATGTTCACTGTCTATGGCATAGGCAACGCCCGGAACTTCAACTCGTTCTTCTTCTGGCACTGCCCCAAGCCCTTCACTTGCCGAATCAAATGCAAACCCGAATCTTGTAGGATACGGATTTTTGGTGTAATCCCAGATACCGGTTTCGATTAAAAGTTTGTGGGCTTTCTGAACATCCTGCGGGAGCTTTGCTTCTTCAAGAGTTTTAGATTTTTCCATCTTGCCCAAAGCAAAGCTTTCAACTTCGCCCATAAAACGGGAATCTTCAGGAAGGTTCAGTTTCTTTTCTTTAAGGCGCTGAATAAAAGCTGCACGGATTTCTGCCGCATGTTCCTTTTCGTCAAGTTTCTGTTTTATCGCCTGAATCTGGTCTTCTGTCCTTAAATTAAAAACAAGGTTTCCCCCTTTAAACGCATCCTCATCCTGGCTGAACATAAGGGAAGCCTTAACTGCCTGGTAAACTGCAAAAATAGAATCAGACTCAATTCCGCCAACAGCCATTTCGGCAATGTCATTAAGGGGCACGCCCGTCATCTGGTCATCAGAAGCAAAGAGTTCATAAGCTTCCTGAAGGCCGCCTGTCAAAGATTCAAGCCCTTCTGCCGAAGCTTTTTCCAGCACTTTGTCTAAAGAAGAACACGGCTTTTCACTTAAAGTGATAAAATCCTTTTCGCGGACTTTCTGTTCAGAGTAAACTGCTTTTTTTCCTGTGGGAGTTGCCGGCTGAGAACACCAGCGGATAAGATACTTTTCGCCGTCCTGTTCAACAACAACGGCTGCATTATTTTTATATAAAACAAGGGAATTTTTGCTCAGCATAGACTTATTATAAAGGAAAAACCATTCCTGGCAACCCGCTTCGCGGCCGGGTCGCTCCGGCTTCAGTAGCCCTCATTCCGCGGGCTTCCGCCCGCGGAACGCTTCGCGGCCTCCGCACCCCTGTTGCATTTCCAGGATTTGCCTATGCCGCAAAATTAAATTACAAATTTTTCAGTCTGACTGTTCAGAGCTTCTGCAGACTCTTTATTTTTCTCAAGAGCACCGTAAACTGAAGAAATAGCATGATCAATTTCAGATGTATTATTGTTCATATCATTCATTAATCCGTTAATTCTTTGAGCAATGTCAGCAAGTTTGTCCATTTCAATAAGAACTTCACGGCTTCCGGTAAGCATTTCACTTGCATTCTGTTTAACCTGATTTGTCTGGTCATTAATGGCACGAACAGAAGTGATAACCTGAACAGAACCTTCATTCTGTTCATTCATTGCCTGATTAATTACCGCTTCCTGATTCTGAACATTCTGTGCAAGATCATAAATTTTTCCAAACTGAGTCTGAACAGCACTTGTCTTCAAAAGCACTTCATTAATCAGATCTCCAAGATTCTTTAACCGTTCTGTAATAGCTTTACTCTGATTATTTGAGTCTTCTGAAAGTTTACGAATTTCATCAGCAACAACAGCAAATCCTTTTCCAGATTCCCCTGCATGAGCGGCCTCAATGGCAGCGTTCATTGCAAGGAGGTTTGTCTGAGCTGCAATATTTGAAATAACCTTACTTGCTTCCTGCATACCGGCAGATTCTTCGGAAATTTTCTTGGCCGTTTCAACAGCTTCATGAACGCGCTGCTGACCAGTCTGAGTTTCTTCATTCAGATTTACAATAGAGGCAGAGTTATTTGCAAGAATACCAGTAACAGACTTAATATTTGCAACCATTTCTTCAATGGCAGAACTTGCAACCTCAACTGATTCAGCCTGAGTCTTAATATTACCATCCAAAGTTTCAAGATTTCCTGTAATCTGTGAAATTGTGGCTCGAGTTTCTTCAACCCCGGCAGACTGATTTGTCATATCATCTTTTACAGACTCAATCATCTGAGAAACCCCGTTTACCGATGAAGTCATCTGTTCAATGGCGGCCGAAAGCAATTCCAGACTTTCAGAAGTTACATTTCCTGATTTCTGGATTTCAGCAATAAGTTTACGTGTATTCAAAGAAAATATATTGAAATCTTCTGCAAGCACACCAAAGGTATCACGGGATACAACTACAAGTTTATCAGAAGTATAATTTCCTTCACTTATTTTTCCTGCAAAAGAATCCAGTTCTTTAATACGGTTAAACTTATCTTTCATAAGAAGACGCATATCAAAAATACAAATGAAAACAGAAAAAAGAGCATATGAATAAACAATAGAGTTCATGAATTTTACAACATCAACTCCAGGATCTTTAAGGTGAAGCATAAGGGCCATAATCATACTGATACCGCCAAATGCATTAAGTCCGCAGACTATCTGACCAAATAAAGAAAACTCAAAGCTTTTATATTTCTTATCAATAGGAATAAATTTCATATATTTTCCTATAGACTGAGAAAACAGAACAAAGAATGGAGTAGAATAAAGCCCTGCAGATGCATAACCTGTGAACATTATAAGTGCACCACCATGCAGATAATCAAAACCAGCTTCAATCCACATTATGTTTGGCTGAACCATATTCATGACAACAGGAATTATAAAACTAACCAGAAAATACTGTTTATAAGCTTTGTTTGCCTTTCTTGCACTTTCTTCCGTACCGTCATAGGAACGGATTATCTTCATAAAATAAAAATACAAAACAGGAGGAAGAATCAGCATTATCCAGAAAAAACAACCAAATGATTTAGTTTCGAAAAGAAGAACAATTTCAGATATTGAAAGCTGCTGCGACGTATAAACAAAAACAGGAAGTGCAAAAGCAGGAGAAAAGAAACATAAATAATTGAATAATAAAATCGTAAATTTTGGACGAGGATTTCCAGTCCCGATTTTTTTATTTTCCATAAAACATCTAACCTCTAACTTAAGATTTGAATTTAAGCATAACACGATTTCTTCAACAAAACAAATTTTCTCTCCGATTTCTCCAAAAATTCTAAAATATCTAAATTTATTGATTTTTATCAATATTCTTGAAATAAAAAAATCAAAAAAAAACCTCCCGATTTCTCAGGAGGCTTCTCACGGCGAAAGAATCACCAGATCATTTATGGACTAAATTACCATTTCTTTTCGATCATGTCACAAATGTTCAGTTCGCCTTCATCCATAGCGAAGAACTTTGCTTTTTCCATGTTTGGAACAACGTTTACGCTGTCACCAAGGCGGAATTCAGCATTAGCTGTTGTCTTAGCGATGATTGACTGATCTTTGTTAGAAACCAGGTAAAGGTGTGTTTCAGCACCAAGTGGTTCCTTGTTAGTAATTTTCATCTGCATGTTGTTTGATTCAGCAGGTTTGTCTGTGTATACCAGGTCTTCTGGACGGATACCGAAAGAAACTTCTTTTCCTACGAAATCCTTAAGTTTTTTAGCCTGTTCAGCTGTTGGTGTAATTTCGAATGAACCTTCGTCACAAACGATAGCACCGTTCTTTTCAAGAACTCTTACTGTCAGGAAGTTCATTGGAGGTGTACCAATGAAGCCTGCTACGAACTTGTTGATTGGGTTATTGTACAGGTAAAGTGGAGCACCAATCTGCTGGATAACACCGTCTTTCATAACAACGATTTTTGTACCAAGTGTCATAGCTTCGATCTGGTCGTGTGTAACGTAGATCATTGTAGCCTGAAGTCTGTTGTGAAGAGCAGCAAGTTCAGAACGCATTGTAACACGGAGTTTAGCATCAAGGTTAGAAAGTGGTTCGTCGAAAAGGAATACTTTTGGATTACGAACGATAGCACGTCCTACAGCAACACGCTGACGCTGACCACCGGAAAGAGCCTTTGGTTTGCGGTCAAGGTACTGTGTAAGATCCAGCTGTTTTGCAGCATCGCGAACACGGCGATCGATTTCAGCCTTGTCCATTTTGCGGATTTTAAGACCGAAAGCCATGTTATCATATACAGTCATATGTGGGTAAAGAGCGTAGTTCTGGAAAACCATTGCAATGTCGCGGTCCTTTGGTGGAACGTCGTTCATTTCTACACCGTCGATGTAGAGTTTTCCGTCTGTGATGTCTTCAAGACCAGCAATCATACGGAGAGTTGTTGATTTACCACATCCTGATGGTCCTACGAATACACAGAATTCTTTGTCTTCGATTGTGATATTGGCGTTATCAACAGCGCGAACACCGCCATCGTATACTTTACCAATACCTTTAAGTTCTACTTTTGCCATTTGTTTGGCCTCCTAAAGGGTTATATTATTAATACCATTTTATGGCCAAACAAAGCATAAGTCAAACGAATTTAAAGGGAATTTTGCCTATAAACAGAAAATAACACACCTTTCAAAAATAATCAGACTATCAAAGCCTTTCCTACTACGAAAAGAATAATCAGCACCAGGGCAGGAAGAAAGTTTGCGGTCTTGATTTTTGTAAGACCAATCAGATTAAGCCCGATCATAATGATCATACAGCCGCCGCAGCCTGTAAGTTCTGCAATCATTTCTTCAGAAACAAATGGTTGAAGCCAGATTGAAAGCAACGTCAAAGCTCCCTGGTAAACCAGAATTGCAAGAGCACTGAAAGCAGTTCCAAGGCCCATAGATGCCGCAAAAGAAATGGCCATAAAACCGTCAAGAATGGATTTTGTAAAGATGATTGAATAATCCTTTTCTACACCGGCCTTAAAAGAACCGACAATGGACATAGCGCCTACACAGAACAGAATAGAAGCATTCAGAAACGCAAAAGCAAAGTTCTGACCGCTGCTTGCATTTTTAGCCAGTTCAGTTCCATTGTCAGCAGCCCCGGATGCAGGTTCTTCCACTTTCTTTCTATATACAAGACGTTCCAGAAGTTTTCCAAGCTTTAAGATAACCCCATCAATATCCATTACATAACCAAGTATTCCGCCGGCAATGAGCGAAAGAGTCAGAAAAACAACATTCTGATACTTAAATGCCATCTGCATACCAAGGACTGTTGTAACAACGCCACAGGCAGTAGTAATCATTTTTGAAAGTTCTTCTGTAAAAAGTTTTGCAAAAAGCAGGCCAAGAATAGAACCAGCAATAACGGCAATACAGTTCACGTAAACAGCAAGCATGTTTTCTCCAGGGCGTTTCCTGCCAAAGGCAGGCCGGCACTTACGGGCTCCCCTACGGTCGGTCCCGCCTTGAGCGTGACCCGCTTCGCGGCCCTTCAGCGCCTAACGCAAAATGATTTAAAGCAAAAAAAAAGATTGCCGTTTGAACAGCAATCTTTTCGTGCGGAGGAGCCGACTTGAACGGCCACGGCTCGCGCCACTACCACCTCAAAGTAGCGTGTCTACCAATTCCACCACCCCCGCGGATGTGAGTATTAATATATAGAATCTGAAAAAAAGTGTCAATAGCGAAAACATATAAAACAAATCATTTGTGTTATTTTTTCCCCTTCTCTACACATTTTATTTTATTCTCTATATAATAGGTAAACTATGGATCTCATTAAGAAACTCGATGAATGCGAAGCACGTTTTAAAGAAGTGCAGGAAATGGTCATGGACCCGAATCTGGTAAAAGACCAGAAAAAATACAAAGACGTTATGCGCGAAAACGGATACCTGTCTGACGTTGTAGAACTTTACACAGAATACAAAAAAGTTCTTCAGGGAATCAAAGACGCCACTGAAATGATTACAATGGAAGATGACGTCGACATGAAAGAAATGGCCCGCGAAGAGCTTAAAGAACTGGAAGAACGCCAGCCAAAACTGGAAGACCAGATTAAACTTAAACTTATTCCACCAGATCCTCTTGATGAAAAAAACATTATCCTGGAAATTCGCTCAGCAGCAGGTGGAGACGAAGCTTCTCTTTTCGTACGCGACCTTTGGGAAATGTACACTCACCTGGCAGAACGCCGAGGCTGGAAAACAGAAACTATGGAAGCACAGGAAACAGAAGTCGGCGGTTTCAACAAAATCGTAACTTCAATTTCCGGAAAATTTGTTTACGGTACACTCCGCTGGGAATCTGGCGTTCACCGCGTTCAACGCGTTCCTGCAACAGAAAGCCAGGGACGACTTCAGACTTCTACAGTAACTGTTGCAGTTCTTCCAGAAGCAGAAGAAACAGAAATCGAAATCAAACCGGGTGACGTTCGCGTTGACGTTATGCGCGCCGGTGGACCTGGCGGACAGTGTGTTAACACAACTGACTCTGCCGTTCGTCTTACTCATATTCCAACAGGTCTTGTTGTTATTCAGCAGGATGAAAAGTCACAGATCAAGAACAAGGAAAAGGCTTTCCGCGTTCTGCGTGCACGCCTCTTTGAACTTGAAGAAAGCAAGAAACAGGCAGAACGTGCCGCAACCCGTTCAAGCATGGTTGGTTCAGGTGCCCGCTCAGAAAAGATCCGCACTTATAACTATCCGCAGGACCGTATTACAGACCACCGCATCAACTATAGCCAGCACAATCTTCCTGGTTTCATGATGGGCGACATGGATGATATGCTTGATGCTCTGAACGTTTACGCAAAAGAAGAACAGTTCGAACAACTTTAATTAAAGCTTACGAGTCATAAAAACAAAAAGGCGTCCTGATTTTCAGGATGCCTTATTTTATCGCCCGCCTTACAATCTTTTATCACAGACAAAAAATGAAGATTCATCTATCTGCATTAAAGTGGTCGAAACAGGAATTCGTTTACCATCAAGTTCAATTGTATATTCAATATGTGGCACTTCACCGGTAGCCTGAATCTCCTTGATTTTTTCCAGATCAAGAAGCATGGCAACTTTCTTCCGGTCTTCCTCAATAACGTAATTCTTTATCCAGTTTGAAAATTTTTCCTGATGCGAAACTACATCATGTGTCTTTGGCTTACGCTTCATTTTTGAATTAATGAATTTCATTTCACCTGTTTCATAGTTAATTTCAAAAACTTCGTCATAAGCCTTATTCAAAATCATTCCGAACTTATTTACATCCCCTTCAATCTGCTGGTTCATATCAACAAGTACAAGAACTATATTTGCACCATTTTCATCATAGTTGACAACTCCCTGATGAAATACAAGTCTCAATGCCCCATTCTTTCGCATAATTTTTGCACGGAACTGAAAATATGAACGGTGCTGAAGAACAGCTTTCTCGAGAACCTCACTGACTTTTTCAAATTCGTCTGCAGCAAACAAAACCTGACGGTTATTTTCGTAAGCGTCTCTGAAATCTTCTTCACTGTAGCCAAAAATCTCAAGGGCAGCTTTATTCACGAAAGTAAGATTCCGGCGGAACTGATCACGGGTCAGTGTAAGAATTCCACAAGGAACACAATCCATAATAGCTGTAAGTTCGCGGGAAACTTTCTGATTCTCATGAAGCAGATGCATATTTTCTGTAATGTTTTCAACAGCAACATAGAAAATATCTGATTCCCCTGCAGTTGCCAGATATCGGGCACGGTTTCTTATCCAGTAACGGCTCTGTCCTTCCATCAGCGGATCACAGTGAAGAACACAGGTTGTTTCCGAGCCGAATATTTTTGCATCATCCAGCATCTTTCTGAAATTCTTTTCGTATTTTTCAGTATAGCGTCCAAGACACTGATTAGCTGAATTCTGGAAAACATCACGGGGAACAGAAATTGTTTCGAAGAATTTATCATTAATTCTGATAGCTTCAAGACCTTTTTTTGAATATTCCACAATAGCAGCACCACCAACAAAACTGTTAAAAAGAAGTGCATTCTGTGTTGAAAGATTCAGAAAGTCTACTGCATTGTTAAGTTCTTCGGAAACATCTTCTTCATAAACAATTTCCATATCCGAAGCTTCCATAAGCTTAAGGAATTCATCTTCCGGAATTGGACGACTGAACAGGTAGCCCTGCATTGTATAACAGCCGATTGATTTAAGGAATTCTGCCTGTTTGACATTTTCAATTCCTTCAGCAATAACTGGAAGCGTAAGCCAGTTTGCCATACGTACAATGGATGTAAGAATACTTCCACCACGTTTATTTGTTCCTTCAGAACTTAAAAATTTCAAATCCAGTTTAAGAATATCAACAGGAACATCCTTAAGAGTATTAAGGGAAGAATAACCGCTTCCGAAATCATCCATTTCTATAATAAAACCAAGACTCTTAAGCTTTTCTACCACTTTAATAAGCTGAGTTGGTTCTTCCATATATGCCGACTCAGTGATTTCAAGTCGAAGCATATATGGCGGAATACCATATTTCTCTGTAAGACCAAGAATAATATTACAAAGTTTTGGATTATAAATATCACGCCGCGAAATATTCACAGATACAGGAACAAGATTAAATCCATTATCCATCCATTTTTTTATGGACATACAGACATGTTCCCAGATATATTCATCAAGTTTTGAAATAAAACCGTTCTGCTCAAAAACAGGAATAAACTTACCAGGACTTATAAGCCCTTTTTCTGGATGAATCCAGCGCACAAGAGCTTCTGCACCAGTCATTTTCCCTGTGGCATAGTTGTACTGCGGCTGGAAGTAGATTTTAAAATCTTCTCTTTTTAGGGCCGTTTCCATTTCATTAATCAGTTCCTGCTCTTCCATCATCTGGTCGCGCATAGAATCATCATAATAAGCAATGCGTTTTTCAAAACTTGTCTTTATAGACTTCATTGCCATAAGGGCGCGGTCACACATAAGCGTTACAGAAAGATTCGGGTCTGAAATTCTATAAACGCCCATGCGTACAATAAATTCAAAGTCAGAGCGGTAAAGAGAAAGCTGTTCGCTAATGTATTGATGAACTGCAACACCAGAGAACATTCGCTCTTCCATACACATTACGAAGTGATCTGCTACCCAGCGTCCGTAAGTTATAGATTTTAATCCGCGATCAAGATATGATTTTCCAATAGCCCGAAGAAGATTATCACCAGCATGAACGCCGAAAGTATCGTTATAAATTTTAAAGCGGTCAATATCCCAGCGAACAAGAACATACTTCTTATCAGGATTCGAACGAACCATTTCTTCAGTTCTTCGGCTGAAAGCATCACGGTTGAAAATACCAGTTTCCTTATCCAGTTCCTGCAAGGCCATAAGTTTCTTGCGGTTTTCTGCTTCCTGCTGGGCTATAAAATCCATTTCGATTCTATAACGAGCCTGGTTAATGGAAATAATATTCTTTAACTGAAGGATTATTTTTTTCTTGTCGCCAAAAAAATCAAGAACACCTGCAGAAAATCCTTTCTCAAGAATTCTTTCTTCAACTTCTTTTTTCTTAGTCGTAAACGAAACAATAGGATTAACACTTAAAACCGGTTCAATCACAAAAAGATCAATCAACTTGTCAATTTTGTTATGACCTTTATTGAGGACGCTGTCAGCATTTACGACGATTATTACAAGATCATCAGAGTGTCTGAGCCAGGGAAGCATACTTTCCGGAGAAGCAAAAGAGTCAATCTTCCAGCAAAACCCGGGAAGCGATTTTATATATTCAACCTGCTCGTCAGAAAAATCTAATGCGGCAAAAACAACGCCTTCTTTTCGTTCCAAAGTGTCTCCCAAAAACTTTTTTCAATAACTAATCTTTTAGTTATATAAATGCTCTTTTGCTATGGCGCTGATTTCTGCTGCCATACTCTGAAGAGGTACCTGTTTCTGAACTCCACCCAGTTCCCAAGCTACACGAGGCATTCCGTAAACGATTGATGAGTCCTGATCCTGTCCCAAAGTCCAGGCTCCCTGCTTACGCATTTCTGCAAGTTCCGCAGCACCGTCACGTCCCATACCTGTCATAATTACACCAAGTGCTCTATTCTGATAAACCTTTGCAACACTTTCAAAGAGAACATCAGCTGAAGGTCTGTGACCATTTCTCTGTTCTGCATCTGAAAGTTTGATTATATTTCCAGTAGCATGGTGTTCAACTAGAATATGTTTATTTCCAGGAGCAATATAAACGTGACCATTTAAAATCAGTTCCCCGTCTACAGCTTCTGTTACTGTCAAAGGACAGATTGAATTAAGGCTTGCTGCAAATTCTTTTGTGAAACCAGCAGGCATATGCTGAACAACCAGAACAGGCTGTTTCAACTCTGCATCAATTGCCTTGAAAACATCACGAAGAGCATTAGGCCCACCAGTTGAAATTCCAATAGCAATAACTTCAATCTTTCCACCGTCACGAAGAGGCTTTATATCAACTTTTTCCTTTGGCTTATAAGGGCGCCACATAGCTGAAGGTGGCAGTTTATTTTCTGGTTTTTCAGAGGCAGCTAATGAAGTTGATTTCAAAGAATCACTTCCTTTCTTTTCCTGAACGAATTTTTCAGCTTCTTTCAGTTTCAGCTGATGATCAAAGAATTCAGGATCATAAACATTTTTTCCATGGCGACGTGCATAACGTCCACCGTAAGAAGCAATATTTTCTACAATATCACGGGAAACATCCCCTATTTTAAGAGATACCGACGTTCCGCCTGGCTTTGTAACAAAGTCACTTGCACCAAGAGAAAGACACTGCATTGTTACTGCAGCCCCTTCTGTAGCAATACTTGAAATTACAATAACCGGGACATTAATTCCACGGCTTCGCCTTTCCTGAAGAAACTGAACACCTGTCATAACAGGCATTTCAATATCCAGCAAAATAACATCGGGTTTTTCTTTTTCAGATGAGAGTTTATCTAAAAGGTCCTGACCATTCTGAGCTTTAAAACAAATAGAAAGACCTTCGGTTTCTTCAATAATTCTGCCGATAAGGTTTCGCATCAAAGCTGAGTCATCACAAATAGCAACAGAAATGTTTTCCATGTACTTCCTTCGTTTTCGTTATTGAACTAAATTAAAATTTATTTCAGAGTTTTCTGATACAAACATGCCCAGTCTGTTTTAAGGAACTCGAATTTTGTATTCATTCCAAAAAGCGACTCTGAATGTCCTATGAACAGATATGACTGTGGAGCCATTGAATTCCAGAATCTGTCAATTACCGCTTTTTGTGCCGCTTCATCAAAATAAATAAGCACGTTACGACAGAAAATTACATCCAGATTTCTGGAACCAGAATCGTTTTTCAGGTTATGGTAGTCGAAATGAACTTTATCCATAACTTCTTTTTTGATCTGATATCCGCCTTCAACCTGTGTAAAATACTTGGTCAGATAATTTGCCGGTATTCCGTCAACTTTGTTATTACCGTAGAAGCCCTGCTGTCCAACCATTAAGGATTTTAGGGAAATATCACTGGCTGTAACCTTAAAATCGAAGGGGGGCTTACAGATTTCTTTCATAAGCATGGCAATTGTGAAAGGTTCTTCACCTGTTGAACAACCCGCACTCCAAATGCGGATAGTTTTATCGGCACTGTTTTTTTTCAGTTCCATTACATGAGGAATAACATAATATACAAAAGCATCAAAGTGAGGCTGGTTTCTGAAAAATCGTGTCAGATTGGTTGTTACCGAGTCCAGCATGATTTTCATTTCTTCTTTATCCGAAGTGATAATTTTATAATAATCCATCGGAGTAGCCAGATTCTTTTTATGAAGAAGTTCCTTAATGCGGCTATCCAGAATCGATCTGTTTGTTGCGGAAAATGTAATTCCACTTTCATCATAAATAAGTTTGCGGAATGTTTCAAAATCCGAGTCAGATAAAACATCAATCATAAAGACTATTATATATCACTAAAAAGGATTTAACAATAAATTTTTAGAGAAAATAGAGTTTTTGAAATTGGAGAAAAAAAAGACCAGTAGATTAAAACTACTGGTCTGAACATACATATATTCAATAAGCTTCAGATTAGAAGAGCTTCCATTCTACACCAAGACCACCGTAAAGTGATCGGCGTGCAATCTGAACTGTAGGATAACTCATTCCTGTGTCATACCCAGATACAACAACTGGAACTTCTTTTTTACCGAAATCCATAACAAAACGGCCGGAACCAACAATTCCTACATGTTTTGTAACATAGAATTTAGCATCAGCCCCTGCTGAAAGACCAACTCTGAAAGCATTATTCTTTGCCAGTTCTACAGCCTGATCAGGCAAATCCCCATCTGACAAATCAAAACTGAAATTTGGACCTGCACCTAAACCTACTCCCAGACGCCAGATTTTAAGATTCCACCAGAGCATAGCAGGAACATCTAAAACCAGGGTTGAAAAACTCTCTGCATCTTTAACATTATTCAATGAAAGAGAGCCTTTTGTAAGGTTAGCTTCTGCCTGAACACCCAAACCTGCTAAAAGAGCAAAATTTGCATAAGCACCAAATCCATAACTAAGATTTGAATCCAGACCTATATCTGAAATCTGAGCTCCCATATTCTGGAATGAAGCATCTTTAGCAAGGTCTGTACCAAGGAATACTCTTCCACCAACTTCAAAATCAAGTGCAAAAGCTGCACTTACCATTGTTACTGCCATTACAGCCAAAGCTATAAGTTTTTTCATTATTTCAAGCCTCCTGAAATTGAAATTATCATTTCTGTCCACATTATAACATTGAATGAGCATTTTCAATACCGGCATTATTTTCTATCCACGGAGTTTCTATCCACGGAGTCCAGTTTTATTTGGAAACCAGTACATCATTGTAATTGAAGTGTCGCCTGCGTATTCGTGAGTCTGAATTTCATCACCAGAAAGATATGTTCTAAGTGTCAGACGTTTAATTTTAAGTTCCACAGTTTTCACGTTTTAATTATATATTAGATTTACTAGGATTGATTCCCAAACGATTAGTTTTCTATTCTTATTTCCCTTAATGCAGAAAAGGTTTCTTTTTGTTTTCCAGTGTAATTCTAAAAGTGGATCCATCAGCTCTTTTTACAACAACAACGACAACTTGTATTAAACTAAACTGGCATTTGCCTTTATAAAAGCTTACTTATGTAATCAGATTTTTCATAAAAAATGCGAAGAATAGTAACAGTTAAATCAGTTTCATCTACTGAATAAACTACAACATAGTTTTTTATATGGATTTTTCTGTAGCCAAGAGCCGAAAGTGTTTCATTGTGAACTAAACTCCCTTTTCCAGGCATATCTATTAAACTCATAATTTTTGCTTCAAACTCTCTCATATGTTCTTTAGCAGCTTGTTCTTCATTAAGGTTTTGAGAAATATATTCGAAAATACTATTTAAATCCTCATTAGCAAGAAGAGTAAACTCAATCGTATAATTAGAACTCATATTTTTTGTGAAGTTCTCCGAAAACATTTTCTGCAGAAACTATCTGTCCTTCATCTTTCTGCTTTTGAGCGGCAGCTAATTTATTAAGAACATCTACTGTTCCCAGAGCATCTTCGTAAGCTTTCATACTCATTACAACCAGATCACCATATCCATTTTTCGTAATAAAAACAGGTTCATTTGTTCTGTTGCAGAGTTCTGATATTTCAGTTGTATTCCGTAAATCGGTTATGGGTTTAATTTGAGGCATATAAACTACTCCTGTATCAATTTACATTATTATGTACATTATTATGACATAGTTATATGCACATTTCAATATTTATATGAATTGTAAT
>JAHBAD010000038.1 GCA_018385395.1 Treponema sp. | reverse complement strand
TACTTGGACATTTAAGAGGTACTAGAATGAACGAAAATATTAATGTTACTTTTGACAACGGAAAAGTTATTTCAGTAATTAGAAATTCCCGAATATGTGATATTATGAGCGAGTTTGATCAGCCTTCCGGGGATATTATTGGTGCATATGTAAACAATGAAATCTGTGCACTTACAAAACCTCTTCTCTATGATTGTGAAATATCTCCGATTCTTTCAAATACAATTGAAGGTGCAAAAATATACCGTCGTTCTCTTTGTCTGCTTTTAGCCTGTGCTGCCCACAAAACATTTCCTGGTAAACGACTAATTGTTGGAAGCTCCATTGACCGCGGATATTTCTACACTTTCGATGACGGAGAAAACGTTGAACCTAATCAACTCCAATTGCTGCTTACCAAAATGAAGAATCTTGTACAAAATAATCTTCCTATAGAACCGGAACTTGTATCTTATTCCCAGGCTTGCCGTTTTCTTGAGGAAGCAAATCTTACAGAAACCAGAAAACAGCTGGAGTTCATATGTATGCCGTCAATTCTTCTGGATACAATCGACGGCTTTGTTGATATGCATTATGGTCCCGTTGTTCCTTCAACAGGATATCTAAAAGTATTTGACCTTATGAAATACGACAAGGGATTCCTTCTCCGTTATCCGTCTTCAAGTGACATGACAAAGCTTCAGCCATTTGTGGATCAGCCTGCCCTTGCAAAAGTTTTTGCAGAATACAAAGAATGGGGAAAAAGAATTGGAGTTACTACTGTTGCTTCCTTAAACGAAGTCTGTACTGAAAAACATAATATGCAGGACTTTGTTGATGTT
This sequence comes from Treponema sp., assembly GCA_018385395.1. Lineage (GTDB taxonomy): Bacteria > Spirochaetota > Spirochaetia > Treponematales > Treponemataceae > Treponema_D. The sequence continues at coordinate 14,111 of JAHBAD010000038.1, read as the reverse complement.
GCCGAAACTTTCCAGACAAAGAATATATCAAAAATTGCTTCTCAAATTGCACAGAAAAAAACTGCCCGTGTTGTTCTGATAGCAGGTCCTTCGAGTTCTGGGAAAACAACAACATCTAAAAAACTGGCACTTGAACTTCTTGCCATAGGTATAAAACCTAAGGTAATCAGCCTCGATGATTATTACGTGGGAGTTAACCGTACACCAAAAGATGAAAATGGAAATCCTGATTTTGAATGTCTTGAAGCTTTGGACGTTGACCTTCTCAACCAGAACCTTCTGGATATGTTTGCAGGAAAAACAGTCCAGCTTCCATCCTATGACTTCCACACAAGTTCACAATATTTTGATGAATCAAAAAAAATGAGCTTAAAACCGGATGAAATCCTCATCATGGAAGGAATTCACGGACTCAATCCTAAACTTACTGCAAGAATTCCTGATGAACTGAAATTCAAGATTTATCTTTCAGCATTAACTCAGCTGAACCTTGATGACCATGCAAGAATAAGCACTACCGATAATCGTCTCATACGTCGAATTGTCCGTGACGCACGATACCGCGGACGTTCTGCTGCAAAAACCATTTCTTCCTGGGAAAGTGTTACAAAAGGTGAAAAACTTCACATTTTCCCATTCCAGAACAATGCAGATGCTGTTCTGAACACCGCACTGGATTATGAACTGGCTGTACTTGCAGGTTATGCAATTCCACTTTTACGCTGTGTAAAACCGCAGGAAAAGGAATACGCCGTAGCAAACGATCTTTTGAACTTCCTCTTCAAATTTTCACATATTCCGGAAAGTTGTGTTCCGCCTAGGTCAATCATTCGTGAATTTATTGGTGGTTCTGATTTCAGTTACTAGTCGTTCAAAATGCCTCCTGCATTTTGAATCCTGCAAGTTTGCTACTTGCACACGCTCAGTTTAAGGCAAACTCGCCTTAGGCTTGACCGCCATCCGTGGCGGTCAATTTATTTATATTAAACCTTATGCTGTTAATCTCATCCGCATTATTTTCTTCTTCAAGATTAACCCGGGCGTTATATTCACTCAAAGCTTCTTCTTTAAGTTTTTCAAGCGCCTGGGTATTCTGCATAATTTCTGTAAGGATTTTTCTTTTCTCTTCAGTTACAAGATTTGCTTCGGCAAGTTCTTTCAAAAGTTCTTCTTTCTGATATTCAAGAAGCTTATAGAACTGATGCCCTGCAATAAAACTTCTTGCATCGGTTCCGCCTTTCAAATCATTTTTTGCAGCTACATACTGAGATGCAACAGAATCGAGTTTATTTTGAATTTCAGTTTCAACGGCCAAAGCTTTTGCAAGTTCTGCAGTAGCTGAATCTTCTTCAAATTTTTTTACGTCAAGAATATCCTGAAGTTCAAAGCGGAATTTCTTCATAGACCGCTACCTATTTTTCCCCAGGATTAACACCCTGCTTCATGGCATCCACAATTTGAGCAGTTGTAGGATTATGTACACCCGGGTTTTCAACATATTCTTCCTCCGGAATCTGAATACCGGAAAGTGCTGAAAGCTTATCCAGAGTTTCATTCATTGGACAAGGATCAAATTCTTCCTGACAAAGGAATTCTTCAATAGCGCTGTGCATTTCAATTGCTTCATCAATTTCCGGAGAACTTCCCTTCTGGTAAATACCAGTTGTAATCATGGTTTCCCGGGATTTGTAAGTATCAAGCCATGTTCGGATTTTTGCTGAAGCTTTTTTTGTTTCTTTTCCTGTAACCCGATTTGCACATCGGGAAATTGACGGCAGAACATCAATTGCAGGATAATGATGGGCAGCAGCCAGCTTACGGTCAAGAATGATATGACCGTCCAGAGTACCTCGAACCTTATCGGCAATAGGTTCGTTCATATCGTCGCCGTCAACAAGAACTGTATAGAAAGCTGTAATAGAACCTTTATCATTTGTTCCCGTTCTTTCAAGAAGTTTTGGAATCATGTCAAAAACGCTCGGCGGGTAACCACGCTGTGCTCCCGGTTCCCCTTTTGCAAGACCGATTTCACGCTGGGCCTGAGCAAAACGGGTAACAGAATCCATCATCATCATGACATCTTTTCCCTGGTCGCGGAAATATTCTGCAACAGCGGTAGTAACATAAGCTGCACGAAGACGGCAAATTGACGGAGTATCACCTGTAGCTACAACAAGAACAGAACGTTTAAGACCTTCTTCTCCAAGGTCACGTTTAATAAAATCCTGAACTTCACGTCCTCGTTCACCAACAAGACCAATTACGTTTATATCTGCATTTGTATTTCTTGCAATCATTGAAAGAAGAGTTGATTTACCAACACCGGAACCTGCAAAAATACCAATACGCTGACCTTTACCGACTGTGAGAAGAGAATCTATTGCACGGACACCGGTTGTAACACGACGGTCGATATCCTTTTTTGTCATTGGATTTGGAGGGTCAGCTTCTGCAGGATAAAAAGTTTCAGGTACTAATTCTCCAAGTCCATCAATTGGTTTTCCTGTTGCGTCCAGTGTCCGCCCAAGAAGGTTCATTCCAACAGGAACCTGAAGAACACTACCCGAAGCTACAACCTCGCAGCCAACTTCAATTCCTTTTGTAGAACCAAAAGCCGCAAGCTTTACCATTTTCCCTTCAAGACCTACAACTTCAGCTGCAAGCTTTGAACCGTCATTAAGCTTGATTGTACACATTTCGCCCATTACTGCTCGGGGACCTTCACTTTCAATGTCCAGACCTTTTACTGCAGTAACACGACCAATGTAAAGAATTGTTTCGGCATCAACTACCGAAGACAAATATTTTGTAAAATTAAATTCTTTTGTATATGATGAACGCATTTTCCCACCCTTTTATTCTGCGCTATCAGTTTACACTTCACCTGTAAGAGAATCAGAACGTTTAATACTTTTTACAGGAGAAACTTCAATAATTTTATTTTCAAGTTCTGTAAGCTGGCTTGAAATGCGTGCATCAATGGCACCAAAGTCGGTTTCAACAATACAGCCGCCTTTTTCTACAGAAGAATCTTCCATAACTGTAATACCCTGTACTTTTTCAACATGCTTAATAAATTCACTAGTATGTTCAGAAGTAAGTTTTACGTCTTCAATATTTACGCGAAGGGTTACTTCACCACGGGAACGAACTTTTTTAAGAGCAGCCAGAACGTTTGCCATAATAACATTCTTCTGATTTTCAGAAATGATTTTGATAACCTTGCGGGTCATAAGAATTACAAGTTCAACAATCTGAGTTTCTGTATCACGAAGGATTTCTTCACGGCGCTGCATAACAGCTTCAAGCATTTTATGCATGCGCTCTACGAGACGGTCAGCCTCAGCTTTTCCTTCAACATAACCGGCTTCATGTCCTTCATTAAACCCTTGCTTTTTTGCATCTTCTTCCATCTGATTCTGACGGATCTGAGCTTCTGCAACAATTTGATCGGCTTCGGCTTTTGCTTTTGCAATAATAGCTTCAGCTTCCTGTTCAGCCGAAGCCTTTATTTCTGCTGCGGCATCGGTCTGACGTTTAACTTCGGCAAAGGCTGCAGCCTCAGCATTTTTAATTATCTGATCGGCCCTGACATTTGCTTCAGATTCAAGCTGCTGTTTTTCTGCTTCCCACTGCTTTTTGAAGGCTTCGGCTTCGCGACGCAGATCATCTGCTGTCGGCCCTGTGTATTCTTCAACAACTTCTTCTACAACCTCTTCAACAGGCTGGTAGTTGTGAACCAGAGGAAGCATTACTTTGTCTTCATTTGTCTTCATCTCGCCGGGGCGAAAAACAGATTTTGCCATTGTCTATTCCTACTTTTAATATACTTCTTACTAAATTCAGTTTTATGAAACCAGTTCGTCTTCGCCTGAACGGGCAATAACGATATCTCCGGAATCTTCAAGACGACGGATGATAGATACGATTTTCTGCTGGCTTTCTTCAACGTCCTTAAGTCGTACAGGTCCCATAAATTCCATATCTTCTTTAAGCATACTTGCGGCACGTTTTGACATGTTGCGGAAGATTTTGTCCTGAACTTCTGTATCCACAGACTTGAGGGCCTTTGCAAGTTCCTGCTGATCCACATCGCGCAGAACTTTCTGAATAGCACGGTCGTCCAGCATAACAATATCTTCGAAAACGAACATACGTTTTTTGATTTCTTCTGCCAGATCCGGATCGTCTTCTTCCAGGCTTTCGATAATTGACTTTTCAGAAGAACGGTCAACAAGGTTCAGGATTTCAACAATAGATTCAACACCACCGGCAGCTGTGTAGTCTTCTGAAGACAATGTAGAAAGTTTCTTTTCAAGAACCCGTTCAACTTCACGAAGAACATCAGGAGAGGTACGGTCCATTGTTGCAAGACGTTTTGAAACTTCAGCCTGCATTTCTTCCGGCAGATTCTGAAGAATAACCGCAGCTTTTCCAGGTTCCAGGTAAGCAAGAATCAAGGCAATTGTCTGCGGATATTCCTGCTGTATAAAGTTCAACAAATGTGCAGGGTCTGTACGGCGGATAAAGTCGAAGGGACGAACCTGAAGACTTGAAGTAAGACGGTTGATAATATCGATAGCTTTCTGTGAACCCAGAGATTTTTCAAGCATTTCACGGGCCACATCAATACCACCGGTTGTGATAAAGTTCTGTGCATTCATCAGCTCCTGGAATTCTTCCAGAACTGCATCTTTAAATTCAGCGTCAACTTTTTCCTGACGCGCAATTTCAAATGTTAATGTTTCTACTTCATCTTCGCGCAGATGTTTCATGATTTCAGAAGAAACATCCGGACCAAGAGAAATAAGGAAGATAGCTGCCTTCTGGCGACCTGTTAAACTTTTATAATCCTTGCTGTTTTTTTTAGATGAACCGGCAGGTTTAAGTGTACCTGGCTTTGGAACCGGTTTTGGATTACTTGAAGGTGCTTTAGCTGTTAATTCTTCATCTGCCAATTTCTATTCCTCCATAAGCCATGTACGGATAAGCATAGCAACATCTTCCGGATGTTCTTTTGCCATGGCGATAGCATTTTCCTGAAGTTCCAGTCTGCGAGACTCTTCCACAGACATTGAAACAACCTGTTCGTCGTCTTTTGCGTTCCACAGGTTTTCTTCTGTACGACGACGCTGTGCTTCAAGAAGTTCTGCTTCTCTCTGTCGGCGACGGCGCTCCAGTTCACGGCTGATAATTCTGAACAGAATAAATCCGATAAGAACAATAACCAGAGCAAAAAGAACAAAAAGGATTGTCCTGCGGCGCTGGATTGCGGCAAAATAAGCATTATCCAGTTCATCGTGTTCAGCATCACGGTCATAGGCAATGTTTGTTACAACAACCAGATCTCCGCGGTCACGGTTATAGCCAATAGCACCCTTAACAGAGTTTTCTGCTTTTGCCAGATCTTCAGCACTAAGTCCTTCATAAATCCATTTACGGTAACCGGCACGAGGACCATCTTCTTCAATGATAAATGCACGGGTTTTGGGATCACGGGCCAGATACCATTTTCCGTCCAGGTTCAAAGATACCGAAATGCGATCAATTTTTGGAGCTGTAACTTCCGAAATCTGCTTTGTGTTGATTACGTTATTCTGTGTTACACCGGTTACAACAGATTTTCCGATTACATTGGACATATCAGAGTATACAGGCGGGGTCTGGCCTTCTACTCCTGCAGGACCTTCAGGATTATAACCTGTTCCCTGCCATTCCTGTGTTACGGTCTGCTGCGAAACCGGCAGAACGTCACGATATTCCGAATCATCATAAGGAGTATCCGGATTGTCTTTCTTGATTTCGATTGGAGAATATACAGTTGCTTCAGAGCTTTTCTTTGACATGTCCATTTCAACTGTAATGCGCATATCACGACAGCGGTCTTCGCCGTAAGTTTTCTGGAACATTTTAAGAACTTCTGCACGAAGTCTTGTTTCTTCCTTCTGAATAAGCTTTCTCTGTTTAGCAATTACATCAACGGCATCACTTTCTGCCATTGCTTCAAAGTCATTAAGAATATTTCCTTCAATATCGGTAATAATCAGGTTTTCTGCGCTAAGTCCTTCCACTGCAGAAAGTACAATTTCCTGAATACCTTTTACGCGTTTCTTTTCCGATGTAAGTGTACTTGAAGCAGTTGTTCGGAGAATAATACTTGCACTTGTAGGCTGCTGGTCAGCAGCAAAAATTTCTTTTTTCGGAATAACAAGAACAACATCTGCCATGGTAATATCAGGATAAGCTTCAAGATGCTGTTTCAACTGTTTCTGAATAATTACTTTCTTCTTTTCATTCTGGTCTTCATCAGTTGTAGACCAGCTTCTTTCAAAATATCCGTCCCATGGATCAATATTCGAAGGCAGAAGACGTTCACCAATAAGAAGGTCACGAACACGGTTTGCAGTTGCTGTATCTGCAACATGAATGTAACCTTCTTCATCAAATTCCGCATCAATATGTTCCTGATCCAGTCGATTGGAAATAGCATAACGGGATGCGTCATCGGCAACCGGCTGTCTAAACAGACGTACTGTACTTGGTTTTGAAGAGACACGTGCAGTCAGAATAATGGCTATGATTACGACCGCAATAATTCCAAAAAATATGACTTTTTGAACGGGTTTCCACTTTGACCATAAATCCTTAATTTTACCCGTAACTTTTTTAAGCCATTCGTTCATCAGACCCCTCCCAGAACGAATTCCTAGTATTCATTTAGAATATATACAAATAGGTAGATAGTTAATTATATCAAATAAGTCTGATTATGCAAGGACTTATTAAAAAGCCCCTGCACGCAAACTATGCCAGAACGTTTTCCCCCCGTTCCAGAGCAGTAAGACCTGTTTTTACGTATTCAAGAATTCCGTATGGTTCAAGCAGACGGATAAGTGAAGAAACCTTATCTTCACTACCAGTTACTTCAACAATTACAGAATTAATTCCAACATCAACAATGTGGGCACGGAAAATATCACAGGTTTCAATAATGATTCCGCGTTTTTCACCTTCAGCCTTTACTTTAATAAGTGCCGTTTCACGCTGACAAGAAGTTGCTCTTTCACATTTCAAGATAGAAATAACTTCAACAAGTTTTGAAAGCTGTTTCTGAATCTGATCCAGAATGTATTCATCTCCTGAAACTACAATTGTCATACGAGACTGGTCAGGATTGCTTGTTTCACAAACTGTAAGAGAGTCAATATTGTATCCGCGGCGGCTGAAAAGACCTGAAACACGGCTCAGAACACCTGCGTGGTTTTCTACCAGAACTGAAAGAACAAATTTATTCATATGATATTCCTTTTAATTAATTAGTGATTTTGGACATTAAAATTATATCAGTAAAGTTACTGTTTTTCCACAGAAACAAAACAGATTTCGCTTTTCCAGTTGAAAATAGATTTTGGAGCAGCTTCCATAAGGACATTTACAACTTTCTGAAGGTCTTCAAGACCTAAAACTTCAAGCATTTTACTTCCGTAAGCCGATGATGAAGTATCAAACCATTTCTGAATATCAGCATAAGAAATACGTTTTTTTTCAAGACTGTCACTTGTATAAGTTTTTACAGAAAAGCCCTGTTCCGTAAATACTTTTTCAATTGTCTCTCCGTTCCATGAAAAAAGCGGAGAAGATTTATCTGCAAAGAAAAAGTTTTCAGCTTCATACATTTTATCAAGGACAGGAACCAGTTCTTCTTTAACCTGTCCGTTCATAGAAGGCAGAATCTGATTTCTGATTACTTCTGAAATACGCTGGCCGCCTGCAGGAATCTTCTGTGAAATGACAAAACGCCATCCGTCAGAAAGACATTCAATTTCGGTTTCAAGGGCAAGTTTCAGGCTTTTAGCAGTTTCTTCTATTTTATCAGCCGAATTAAAAGGGTCTATATAGAAAAGTCTGTCAAAAACAGTGCCGTTTTTATATAAATCAAGAATATTTTCAGAAATATTTCCCTTTCGGCAGGTAAGAACAGGTCTGTCCAGACCATCCAAAGTCTGACCGTATTGTTCAATTACTTTAAGCCCTGCTTCTGAATTACAGATTCCGCAGGTAATACCTTCCGGAGTTTTTCTCGCAATTTCCCAGAGAAGAAGCCCTGAATCAGCATTCCATACAAGACTTCTGTGATGGCGGAGCAATCCTGCCATTTTTATCATTGTGTCGCGGATATTTAAAAGTACTTCTGCCCTGTTTGATTCAAGACGGCTTTGCCAGAATTTATCGGCGCGGGTCAGTTTATTTTCTTTCTGCTGGTCTTTAGGACTGAATGTAAGGTTTTCAGGCTTTTTCTCATCCCCTGATTTAAAATGGAAATTTATCCACCAGTCAGAAATACGCCCGGTTCCCTCAATTTTTTCTCCGTTCTCATTCTGTTCAAGAATGGATGAAATCTGAAGTTCACGGCGGCTAAGTACCTCGCTACGAATCTGACCTTCGTAACCTTGAGTTGTAGGAGTATAAAAAACTCGACCTGCAAGTTCACCAGGAAGATACTGCTGTGCCACCCAGTGATCACGATATGCATGAGGGTAAAGATACCCGGCCCCATGTCCAAAACCTTCTGCATCACGGTTCGCATCCCTGAGGTGATTCGGAATATCAAGATCTTCTTTTTCAACAGCGCTCATTGCATCAAAGAAAGCCATGGAACTGTTGGATTTTGGTGCCGTTGAAAGATACAAAGCGGCGTGAGCCAGGAAATAATTTCCTTCGGGGAATCCTACACGGTCAAATGCCGCAGCACAGCTTTCAACCACGCTTATGGCATGAGGATCCGCAAGACCTGTATCTTCACAGGCAGAAATAAGCATACGGCGGAAAATAAAGTGAGGGTCTTCCCCTGCCCGTACCATACGAGCCATCCAGTACATGGCGGCATCCGGGTCTCTGCCCCGGAGTGATTTTATAAATGCGCTGATTATATCATAGTGATAGTCGCCGTCCCGGTCATAAAGAACCACCTTTTTCTGAATGGATTCTTCACAGGTTTCCTTTGAAATATAGATTTCAGTGCCGTAGGCCGGAACAGGAGTCAGAGCTTTTGGATCCCATTTTTCAGGAGTTGTTTCAACGGCAAGTTCAAGTGCATTCAGAAGTGAACGGGCATCTCCGTTTGCAGTTTCAATAAGATGATCCAGTGCCCCCTCTTCAAAAACTACTTTCCAGTTTCCATAACCACGGTCTTTATCTGAAAGTGCCTGAAGGGCCGCTTTATGAAGATCTTCATGTGTAAGCCCTTTAAGCTGGAATACACGGGAACGGCTTACAAGAGCCTTGTTTACTTCAAAAAAAGGATTTTCCGTAGTAGCGCCAATAAGGATGATTGTTCCGTTTTCAACCCAAGGTAAAAGTGCATCCTGCTGACTTTTATTCCAGCGGTGAACTTCATCAACAAAAAGAATTGTACGGCGACTGTAAAGGTTCTTGTATTCTTCCGCTTTTTTTATTGATTCACGGATATCCGCAACGCCTGTAAGGACGGCGTTTAATGTAATGAAATTTGATTTTGTATGATTTGCTATAACGCGGGCCAGAGTTGTTTTACCGCTTCCCGGAGGCCCGTAAAAAATAACTGATGTAAGCTGGTCTGCCTGAATGGCGCGGCGTAAAAGACGCCCTTTTCCGACAATATGATCCTGCCCGATATATTCGTCCAGGTTTCGCGGCCTCATTCTGGCCGCGAGAGGTTCCGAGGAAGCATTGGCCTGTGCAAAAAGAGTATCCAATATACACCCCTAGTAAATTGCCGTACAAGGAGGTACGGCGAGACATAGACGAGTTTGCGTTAAGTCAAGCGTGGGCAGGCAGCAAACTCGCAGAGCAAAAAAAATCAGGAGGATTTTTTTGCGACTTATTCACGGTTCCAGTTACCGCGTTCAGGATAATAGCCCCAAAGACCTTTATTTTCAAAAGAAACAGAAATACTGCTTCCTGCTGTTTTAAAAGTAATGGAAGCATAAATACTTGCATCAAGTTCCAGCTGTTCAGGATTTTCTACCAGAAGACTGCGAACTTCATAATATTGTGTCAAAGCTGCATCTGCATTGGTTACAAAAGCATCAGGTTCAGAAAGAGGTGTTTCACTGTTAATTTTTCCAAGATTAAGGTGATAAATTCCACCGTCTCCAGTTACTGACGATGTTGGCTCACCACAACCAAAAAGCAGATAATCTTCTGTCACAGCAAGAGACATTACAGGCTTACCGTTATTTTTTCCGTTGCTGCTTCTTGGTTTATAAACCTGAACAGCAGGCTCACCATTTTTCTTCATGAAAATATCAGTATTATTATAAACTGTTCCAGCTTTCGAAGAAGTATCGTCTACTGCATAAAAATAACAGTCTGCACCTTTTACAGAAGCCAGTGTTGTAAAGAAAACAACTTCTGAATCTGACAAGGAAAGGGCAGATTTTATAGTTTTATTTTCATCATACGAAGAGCCGTCTCCCATTTTAATATCCGAAACTTCGATGGCAGCTTCAACTTTTGAATCTAGTTTATAAATTGTATTTTTACTTCCTCTAAGAAAAGCTTTGCGGTTCGAAACTTCAACATCGTTTGTACTGAATACAGTCACTGAAGTACCGCCTTCGTTAAGAATTGCTTGAGCTCCTTCAACAAGAGTCCATGCCCATTCCCCGTTTTCAGATGGACATACATCAGCATAATAGAGATGGTAGCTTCCAGGAGAATTTTCTCCATCTCCGTTATCACAGATTTCTACTGTAAGAACATAAACATATTTATCATCGGCAGCAGTTTTAAGAATATACTGTCCTTCATATACTCCCTGTTCATAACTGTAAGCTAAACCAGTAAAGCTATTGTTTTTTGCAGAAATCCATACGGATTCCCCATTCAGGCTTCTTGATTCACCACAATTTTTATAAAAAACAGTTGCACCATTACTGCATACCAGATGAGCTCCTGCAGCATCATCAAAACGAACAATTGAATTAACTGTTCCTGAAATTTTCCCTTTTGCGAGAGGAACTTCTTTTTCGATATTTTCAAAAACAGGATTAAAACAACCTGCAAAGAGGAATACTGAAAGGGCCGTTAAACTAACAATAAATTTTTTCATACAACTCTCCTAGAAATGATAACGGGCACAAATAATTCCGCCGGCAAATACTTTTGTTGTACTGACAATTTCATTGTCTTTTTTCCACCACTCAGGCATAACCATAAGTTTTCCTTCCCCGCCAAAAGACCACATTTCATTAAAACGGAAGAACGCACCGGCTTCAGTATTCAAAACAGGACCCGGAAAATACGATGCATTCTGTACAGTCTGATATGCCACACCGATTCCACAAGACACAGGGAACTCAAATTTTCCGAAAGTTGGCTGCCATAAAATTCCCATTGTAAAAGGAATCATAGTTAGAGCATTTCTCCCTACAGTGATATTAAAAGATGCACTGACATCTCCACCAACAGCAACGGACTTTGTAAGGAACCTGTAATATCCGATTTCAGCCCCTGCACCAGTATTTAATGTACCGGTTTTAAAATTTAACGGACTAAGACTGAAAAGGGAAATTTTCAGAAACTGATCACCGGAACCGTTGACATCATAAACATATCCGTCATCATATTCATCAGCGGCTTCATCTGCAAAAATCAATCCTGCAGAAAGCATAAGTACACAAAGAAGTGCAGCAATTTTTTTCATAATTTATCCTTTATTAAAGCATTTAAGTTTACAATTTTTACTGTTTGTTTTCAATAAAACAACCCAGAAGTAAAACTAGTTACGGGCATGTTACGAAACAGATAAAAAATGTTATATTTAAAGTATGGATTCTTTAAATGACTTTTGGGTTCGCTTTCTAAAAGAAAACAACCTTCCCGACTCTACTCCATTTGGCGGAGAACTGACCTACGCCGATGATGAAAATGATTTTGCGGATCTTCTGGCTCTTATTCTGTGCGGCAAGAAAACAGCACAATTTTCAGCTCTGGCAGGCTACCATATCGACAATGAACCTCTTCCGCATAAAAGCGAATATTACGTTCTGAATAACTGGAAAGGCGACCATATTGCCGTAATTAAAACAACAAATGTTGAAATTCTACCTTTTAATGAAATTACCTGGGATATGGCACAAAAAGAAGGTGCCGACGAAGACCTTTACAGCTTCAGAAACCGCTATACAGAGTTTTTCCAGGAAGATTCCGACATTACAGGCTATGATTTCAGCCCCGAAATGCCGGTTGTATTTGAAGAATTCGAAGTTATCTGGAAGTCTATATAAAGCTGGAAATCCAGACAAAAAGTTTTAGTGATTTGTTTCTTCCTGAAGAATGTTGCGCCAGAGAGCCTTTGGAGTTTTAGGATCTACGCCGCATTTTTCAAAAATTTCAGGAACAGTAACGAATTCAAATCCCTTTTCTTTAAGAAGAGGAATAAGTTTATCTACTGCTTCAACAGAAGCTTCATTTCCTTCCATATCGTGAAGAAGATAAATAACTCCGTCATGAGCCATATCCAGCATACGCTTAAGACGTTCTTCTGCAGAAACTTCCGGAACCCAGTCTTCACAGCCCATACCACAGATAAACGGCAGATTAATGTTTTCATACATTGTATCGTTTACTGCAATAAATGGAGGACGGAAAAATCTTGGACTTACCCCGATTTTTTCTTCAATCATCTTTGTTGTGCGTGAAATTTCATCCTTAATCTGATCTTCTGTCAGCTGATTCATGAAAGAATGAGTCCAGCTGTGATTTTCGATGTCACAGCCGTATTCACTGCAGGCTTTCATGGCTTTTTCCGATTCAGGATTAACATTCTGCCCGATAACAAAAAATGAACCTTTTACGCCGTGTTTTTTCAGAACTTCCAGCATATGATATGTTGTTGTTGTATTTGGTCCGTCGTCAAAAGAAAGTGCACAGTACATATTACCCTCTCCAAGCCTTATTTAAACTGTTTTTACCCCGTCGCCGCTTGAACAAGAGAAGAAACCACCGTCATGCCCGATAGCTTTTGTATAAGCAACGTTCATTTTGCCCATAAATGCGTCAGCACGGTTTGCTTTTACCAGAGCGATTGCACAGCCGCCGAATCCGGCACCTGTCATGCGGGCTCCGATACATCCGTCCATTTCTGAAGCCATAGAAACAAGAGTATCCAGTTCTTCGCATGAAACTTCATAATCATTTTTAAGTGATTCGTGCGATTCATAAAGAAGTTTTCCAAGAGTTTCAAGGTCATCTTTTTTAAGAGCTTCAACGGCGTCAAGAACGCGTTTATTTTCTGTTACTACGTGGCGTACACGCTTAAGGATTGTTTCGTCAGTAATTGCAGATTTATTTGCTTCAAACTGTTCAACTGTCAGACTGCAGAGGTTTGGAACATCAACACCGGCTGCTTTAAGCATTTCAAGACCTTTTTCGCATTCTGCACGGCGTTCATTGTATTTTGTATCTGCCAGTTCCCGCTTTTTCTTTGTGTTCATTACAACAAATTTGTAATCTCCAAGGTTCAGAGGAACATATTCGTGTTCGATTTTTGCACAGTCCAGAAGTTCTGCTGTATTTGCTTTTGCAGTAGAAATTACATACTGATCCATAATTCCACAGTTTACGTTCATAAATTCATGTTCGCTCTGCTGTCCCATAAGTGCAATTTCCTTACGGTCAATGTTGAATCCATAAAGTTCAGAAACGGCCCAGGCAAATCCACATTCAAGTGCAGAACTTGAAGAAATTCCGCCTGCTGAAGGAATATTCGATGCGATCATCATTTCAAAACCACATGGGAATTTATATCCGCGGCGCTTCATAACAGTAAGAACACCATTCAGATAGTTTCCATAGTGATATTCCTTGTTATATTCAAATTCATCGTTGATATCGAACTCATAAGCATCATGATAGAACAGGTCTTTATAGAAGATTTTGTTGTCATTGCGCTTTCTGATTGCTACATAAAGGTAGCGGTCGATAGCGGCAGGAAAAACGTATCCGCCATTATAATCAATATGTTCTCCAATAATGTTAATTCTTGCAGGAGCTGATGCAATCAGAATAGGATTTTCTGATTCATGATAAATCTTTAAATATTCTTCTTTTAATTCTTCAGGTGTAAT
>JAHBAD010000143.1 GCA_018385395.1 Treponema sp. | reverse complement strand
GATTAGTTATGGACTCTAAAAAAACTTACTCCCGGTCACAATCACGACCGTTTGGAACGCTAGCTAGCGTCGCTAAGTTGCAGCCCGGCAAGGAAACTATCGAGCCGGGCTGCAGACTTTCCTGACGGTCGTGTTGTTCCCTTGCGTAAGTTTTTTACAAGCAGGATTAAATCAAATAAATATTTTTGCTTTAATGAATTACGCGAAGGAACAGAAAATGGTGTATGCCGAGCATTTGAAGCGGGGCTGAATAGTTTCTTTGACCCGCTTCACGTGCAGCTGTCGATCGCTGCACAGCAGCTTCCTTGCCAGGGGTTTGGGGGCGGGCCCCCAAACTAGCGTCCTGACACACCCATTTTTGTGACTGGGAGTAATTCATTAAACTTGAATAAACAAATCTATTTGATTTAATCCTGCCCATAAATTTGACAAAGATGCGGCTCTCTGTTATCTTTAATAAATCAGTAATCATTATTAATTTAGGGTTTTATTGATGAATTACTCAAGACAGAGAGAAGCCATCATTTCCTGCCTGGCAAATCGCAAAGATCATCCTACAGCAGATATGGTTTTTGAATCGGTGCGTCAGGAATTTCCAAAAATCAGTCTTGGAACAGTTTACAGAAATCTTACTCTTCTTTGTGAGACAGGCGACATAATGAAGGTTGCTACTGTAAAAGGATTTGATCGCTTTGACTACACTACAAAACCTCACTGTCATTTTATCTGCAGTGAATGTAGTCAGGTTACAGACGTAGAGGCAGATATGGAAAGTCTCATCAACAAAAAAGAACTCAAAAATATTCCGGGAATCATAGACCGGACTGATATTCTGGTTTACGGGCTCTGCCACGAATGCAGCGACAACCGTACACCTAATGACTAAGGGTTTTATACCAAATTTTATATATTCATTAAGGAGTCCAAAATGGCAAAATTTGTATGTTCAGTATGTGGTTACATCTATGAAGGCGATGAAGCTCCAGCTCAGTGCCCTGTTTGTAAAGCAAGTTCTGACAAGTTCAAGAAAGTTGAAGGAGAACTGACTCTGGCCAGTGAACACGAACTGGGAATCTACGCAAAAACAGTAAAGAATAATGCTGATATTCCAGAAGCTGATAAGGAATACATTTTCGAACAGCTTAAAGCAAACTTCAACGGTGAATGTTCAGAAGTTGGTATGTACCTTTGTATGGCACGTATCGCACACCGCGAAGGATATCCTGAAATCGGTCTTTACTGGGAAAAAGCAGCTTACGAAGAAGCAGAACACGCTGCAAAGTTTGCAGAACTTCTTGGAACTGACCTTGAAGAAAACATGACTGGTTCTACAAAAAAGAATCTTGCATGGCGTGTTGACTGCGAATTCGGTGCAACTCAGGGTAAAACAGACCTGGCAAGGGTTGCAAAGAAATACGGTCTTGACGCAATCCATGACACTGTTCATGAAATGGCTCGTGACGAAGCCCGTCACGGAAAAGCCCTGAAAGGACTTTTGGACAGATACTTCAAGTAATGTACAATTGACAATTAATTCTTTTGTGAAATGAAAAAGGATTGTCTCTCCAGATTTTCTTCTGAAAGGGCAATCCTTTTCTACAAGTCAATTATTGTCAATTTTCAATTGTCAATTGTCAATTTTTTCAGGGCTTCGTACTCTTCTTTTTCCAAAGGAAAGTTTGCGTCGTACTCATGACGGTTCAGTTCAATTTCTTCATAAGTCCAGAGGCGTCCTTTATTCATGCCGGGACAGGTTTCGGCACACTCATTCCACATTTCCTTATCCTTAATCATCCAGCTCCAGAAAGGATATGTTCTGCACTGAACAGGACGTGCTTCATAACAGGAGCATCCGCTTTCCCACAGAATACAGTCGTAATTCTTTTTTTCTTTCAGAGAAAGAACTGTGGCGCCGCCGTAATAATTTACCCAGCGGCAATATTTTTCTATAAAGGCGGCACGTTCCATTTTGTGATGTTCACAAAGAAGATCCAGATCTTTCAGCGAAAGGTAAACGAATCCAGGCGAATGACCGCAGCAGAATGAGCAGCGCTGACATTCAAAATTAAGTCCGTCTTTATAGAATTTTTCACACATATTCTTTCCTTATTCTACTTCAGCTTTTGCGGCTTCAAGCAGTTTGTAATATTCCCCGCGGCTTTCATAAAGCTCAGAAGGAGTTCCGCTTTCTACAATGCCTTTTTTGTTTACTACAAAAATGCGGTCTGCATTGGCAATTGTTGAAAGACGGTGTGCAATTACAAATGATGTTCTTCCTTTCAGAAGTTCTGCAATTCCTGCCTGCACAAGCTTTTCAGTTTTTGTATCAATACTTGAAGTTGCTTCATCAAGAATGAGAATCTTCGGATTCGAAATCAGTGTGCGGGCAAAAGCAATAAGCTGGCGCTGACCGTTACTAAGTTCGCCGCCGCGTGCCGTAAGCTTTGTATCATACCCGTCTTTGAGACTAGAAATAAAGTCGTGAGCATGAACAACTTTTGCAGCTTCAATTATTTCTTCATCCGTGGCGTCAAGTTTACCATAAGCTATATTACTTCTGATAGTACCGGAGAAAATAAAATTGTCCTGGGTCATAATTCCCATCTGACGCCGCAAAGATTCAAGAGTTATATCCCGGATATCAGTTCCGTCAACAAGGATAGCACCGCCCTGAATGTCATAAAAGCGTGAAACAAGGTTCACGATTGTAGATTTTCCAGCCCCTGTCGGACCAACCAGGGCAATTGTTTCACCAGGTGTTACATGAAAAGAAACATTTTCCAAAACGTTTACAAGTTTCGAATTATCCTGCTCTGTGACATTGTTCGAATCGTTAGGATTTCCGCTTCCGCCGTAACTGAAAGTAACATTTTTGAATTCAACGTCTCCTTCGATATTACTGATTTCAACAGCTCCTTTTCTGTCTACAATGGCACTTGGTGTATCCATAATTTCAAAAACACGTTCGGCCTTTGAAAGCGAAGTAATAAGCTGATTGTAGAACTGGCTCAGAGCCTGGATTGGCTGCCAGAACATACCGATGTAAGTGCCGAAGGCAAGAAATGTTCCCACAGAAACATTATCCACACCAATCACTTTAATACCGATCCAGTACATGGCAAACATACAGAGTGCCCATGAAAAATCGATAATGGCAAAGTTTGCATCAGCCCAGCGGACAGCTTTCATAAAGCTGTCACGGTCTTCTTTTACAAGCTGCCTGAAAGTTTTATCTGTTTCTTCTTCTGCGTTGAAGCTCTGAATAACTTTAATTCCCGAAAGGTCTTCCGATATAAAAGCTCCAAGGTTCGAACCTTTCTTTGAGTTCAGCTGCCAGTATTTATGAGCTTTTCTTGAAACAACAATTACACCGATAATAAGAACCGGAAGCCCGAAAAGAGCCGCACAGGCAAGCCGCGGATTTTTTACAATCATAATCACTGCAACTGCACAGACTGTAATAAGGTTCGGAATAAGGCTTGTAATGGAATTTTCAAGAACATCCTTCAGGCTGTTTACGTCACCTGTAATACGCGCAAGAATTTTCCCACTTGGACGCGAATCAAAAAATGCAAGATCCAGTCCCTGAATATGGTCATACAGACTCTGACGGATTTCTGCAATTACGTTGTTTGTAAGCTTACTCATAATCAGCATACGAAGCTTAATTGCACCAATCATTACAAGATTCATTACCACAGCAGCAAGAATAAGTTTCATAAAGCCCAGAATATCACGGTTTGCAATGTGCACGTCTATTGCTCGTTCCATAATAAGCGGATTCACAAGAGAAACCACAGTTCCAACAAACATAAGGAAAAATACGATTGCAATCTTTCCTTTATATTTCAAAACCCAGCTCAAAAGCCGCGAAATGGTTTTGAGTTTTGAAGTTTCATTTAATTTTTCATCTACATTATAAGCATTCATTAATTCATTCCTCCGTACTGAGTCTCGTAAGTTTCAGCATAGAGACCTTTTTTTGCAAGGAGTTCTTCGTGTGTTCCTTCTTCGGCAATGCGGCCCTTATCAAGAACAATAATTTTGTCTGCATTTTTTACAGAACTGATTCGGTGAGCGATAATGATCTTTGTCATTCCTTTCATTTCGTTCAAAGTTTTCTGAATACGTTTTTCTGTCTCCGCATCAAGAGCTGAAGTTGAATCATCAAAAACGAGAATGGGCGTGTTACGGCTCATGGCACGTGCCATTGTAAGGCGCTGCTTCTGACCGCCTGAAAGTCCCACACCGCGTTCACCAATTACAGTTTCACCTTTTTCATCAAGTTTTGAAACAAACTCTTCAGAGACGGAATCTTCCATAGCTTTCTGAACAGGTTCATCTTCCAGTGTTTCCTTATCTCCCAGACGGATATTTCCGTTGATAGTTTCTGAGAAAAGGAAAACATCCTGCATTACAACTGCAATATTTCGTCTTAAAGTTCCGATTCCAATATCCTTAATATTTTTTCCGTCAATAAGAATAGAACCCCCAGTTACATCGTACATACGTTTAAGAAGATTAACTATTGTAGTTTTTCCGCTTCCCGTAGCACCCATAATTCCAAGAGTCTGTCCCGCTTTAATTTCAAAGCTTACATCAGAAAGGATTGGCGTACCGCTTTCTGTTGTAAAGGAAACATGGTCATATGTAATGTCACCTTTTATCTTTTCATCAATTGCATTTTCCTTTTCTGTAATGTCAGGAAGCTCTGAATAAATTTTATCAATACGTTTGATGCTTGCCTTAGCCTGTGCGAATCCACTTGTAAGCCAGCCTAGCATTTCCATTGGCCAGACGATGTTCATGGAATACTGAACAAAAGCAGTAAGCTCACCAAGAGTAAAACCTTCAGGATCATTCATGCACATTATTCCGCCGGCACACAAAATTGCGATTGGAACAAGATATCTGAAAACCTGAAGTATTGGGTGATAGCGCACAAAAATTCTTGAAGTCTGATAGTTCAGCGAACAGTATGTCTGATTCTTTTCTGAAAATTTCTGGATTTCAAAATTTTCACGAACAAAGGATTTTACTGTGCGAACTCCGTTCAGGTTTTCCTGAGCTGTATTGTTCAGAATCTGATTTGCTTCACCAATCTGTCCCCAAAGCGGTCCCAAATGTTTTTCCATTAAGAGAGCAACGCAGGCACAGATTGCCATGGAAACTGCAGGAATAATGGAAAGTTTCCAGTTCATGCGGAACATAGAGTAAAGAATAAAAGTAATATGAACGGCGATTTCACAAAGGAGCATCCCGATGTAAGTGAAAAGGCCCCAGATGGAACCTACGTCATCGCGGACGCGGGCCATAAGTTCACCAGAATTATTTTTATCAAAAAAGTTTGCAGAAAGTCCCTGAAGCTTTTTGAAAAAATCTTTCCGGATATCACAACCGATTTTACTTCCCGCCCAGTCACAGCTGTATTCGCGTGTGTATCCAAGAATTGCACGCAGAACGCCAATTGCCATCATACCGGCAAGAAGAATCATAAGATGCTCTTCGTTTTTTCCAATGATAACTTCATCAACCAGCAGACGTGAAATCTGCGGAGAAAGCATATCAAGACCAACAAAAACGATGTTAATTATAACAACGCTGATATAAACCGGAAGAACCGGCTTAACAAATCTGAATAAATTTAATCTGGTGTGTTCCATAAATTGAGAAAAATAAAATTAAGACCAAACAACGTCCCCCCTCTCTCAAAAGGGATTCGTCATTATATATTCATCATCTGTGTAAGGCGATCTGAAGTTTCTTTTGTCTTTTCAGACATACTCTTCAGATCCGATACATTTTCTGAAAGAAGGCGGCTTGCATTGGCAATTGCACTTGCGGCTTCGTCTACCGCTTTTGTAGCACTGTGCAGCTGCTCCATACTGTTCTTTACAGTATCAGAATAATTAAACTGTTCAAAGGCAGCCTTCTTCATCTGTTCTGCAGCATCCGATATTTTACGGGCTTCTGCTTCAATACGTTCACCTTCACTCTGCTGGCGATTCATTTCATCAGCTGCAGACTTAACATGACTTGCTGTATCACTTGCTTCTTTTCGCATCTGTGAAAGTGTTTTCTGAACACCTTCTGCAAGTTCAACGCCATTTGAAATGGACATTGAAATCTCACCAACCAGGTCACTGATTTTCTGAGCCTGTGCAGATGACTGGGAAGCAAGATTCTTGATTTCATTTGCAACAACAGCAAATCCTTTTCCTGCAGCTCCTGCGTGAGCAGCCTCAATGGAAGCGTTCATAGCAAGGAGATTTGTACGCGAACTGAAGTTGTCCAGAACCTGGGCAATATTCAAAATCTCATCTGAACGGTTTTTCATTTCATCCATTGCTTCAGAAAGAAGATTAACATCTTTTGCATTTTTTACTGTAAGTTCATCCAGAGACTGTGCGAGGACAGCAGCCCCGGAAATACTTTTTCCTACAGACTGGAAGCCTTCAAGCATTTTTGCTGTCTGCTCAGCAGAAAGCGCAATACTTTCTGCCGAAACTTCCAGATTTTCATTTGTCTCAGAAAGTGACTGTATCAGTTTTTCAACAGCACCATCTGCAGCCTTAAGCTGTATATTCTGCTGAACAAGAGCAGCTTCAATTCCCTGCACCTGATCAAGAGAAGTTTTTGAAACATCATTTACTCTCAGAACAGCGCCGTTTAATGATCCTGCTATATCTGTTGTATCATTTGAAAGTTCCTTTGCTTTTCCAAAAAGATCTTCAAGTATTTCATTCTGCTGTTTTGACTGATAAACAAGTTTATCAACCTTAATCTGATTTTTTACAGATTCGATTGAAAGTGTCAGGAATACTGCAAGGTTCAGAATGAAGAATGCATACCCCTGAAGCCAGACAAAAGGAGTTTTTCCCTGCACCTGAGCTAATATATCGAAGAATGCCAGCCCAACTGCAATCAAAAATCCTACCAGAACAATTGTCAAATTACGGTTCTTATTTTTCAATCCTTTAATTGAAATCACAATTCCGTATACACAAACATACATTACAGGTGCCAATGTGATAGTAAAGAAAGTACTTACTGCATTAAAGTTCTTCATAAGCAGTAAATGACCCAGAACCGAAATCACATCAACCGTAACAACAAAAATTATGCTTCTCTTTGGTAATTTTCCGCTTATGAACTGGTGCAGGAACAGGAGCAAAAATCCCATTGCAACAGGAAGAAGTGCTCTGGCAAGCTCACGCTGAATAATAAAGCCCATAAGCAAGTGAGTTGCACCCATATCATAAAAATAGAACCAAATTGAAAGAGATGACAAAGCAAACCATAGGAAGGTTCTGCCTTTCGCTCTATTCATCACATACTGAACAATCATGTAAAGTCCCATTGCAAGACACAGAACTGCAATGATTACATACATTTTTGCCCCAAGAAGTTCACGCCAATATGTAATAACATGAGCGGCGTCATAATCCATAAGTCTTGGACTTTCTGAAAAACTTATAACATCAGCTGAAGTCCAGCACTGTAGTGCAAGAGTAAACTGATTATTTACTATAAGGTTTTCCGGAATCAGTAGAACCGAATTGTTTCCTACCCTGATATTTGATTCAGGCGGAAGATGTCCGTTTGATCCTATAAAAATACCATTTACATAAACATCAAATGCAGCATAAGCATGACCTGTATCAAGATATACATTTTTTCCATTAAAGCTGCGTGGAACATTCACTTTAGTCCGAAACCAAACATAGTTTTCTCCATTAAGCGGAAGAGTCACAGGCAGTTTTGTTGATTTCCATGAAGAATCATCAAATTGTACATCCTTCCAGACTGCATTGTTGCCTGTTTTGTATTTCCAGTTGTCTTTAATATTCTCTTTTACTCCGGATCCGTGGGCAAAAATATTACCTGCAAAAAATATCAGAAAGAAAGCCACTGTCAGATTTTTTTTCATGTGTGTGTTCCTTATATCATTATAATTTTAACACGAGTAAAACGATTTTTTCAACAAGTTTGAAATTTTAAAGAAATACTTTAACTGTCTTTTATATATTTGTGTTTTTTCTTTTAACAAAATCCATAGTACAATAAACTAAAGAATGATTCTATTCAGGACGAAGGAACAAAAGAATCGAAGGCTGAAAACAAGAAGTTCATCAACGGCGGACTTGAAGATCTTTCCATTCAGATTTCTACTGTTTTCATCACTTATATGCTTGCTTACTTCCTTATTGCCTTTTTATGGAAAAGAAAAACATCATCGAAGAAGATTACATTAATCCTGAACAGATGGATAAACCTGGCAGTTTCTTTTTTGATTTAATGATTATAGCAGGAATTGCAGCAATCCAGCTGGATTTATTAAAAGATTACTGGCCTACTGTATGGAATGCTTAACGGAACTGCAAGTACAGGCGTCATTCTTCTCCGTGAAATCGACAAAGACTTTGCAACCCTGCTGCAGATAATCTTGTTTATCAGAACTTTCCGGCAATCGTATTCGGCTTCCCGATGATGCTTCTTGCTGCCCTGGCCCCGGTAGAACCTGTAAAACCCCTCATTATAATGGTTACCGCCTTCGCAGGAATGAACATCATCCTGTTCAGGCGACAATTATTTTTAAGAAAAAAGAAAAACGCTTAGCAGTCTTTACCAGTTATCTTTTTACAGCATTCGTGATAGATTGCTGAAGTCTGAGCAACAACATCTGCAGGAATTTCCTTAATGTTAGGATCTCCTGCCAGGTTATTTGCTTTAAGCCAGTCGCGTACAAACTGTTTGTCGTATGAAGCAGGGCTTCCGCCAACTTCATATTTTGAAAGATCCCAGAAGCGGCTTGAATCCGGAGTAAGAACTTCGTCTGCCAGAACCAGGTTTCCGTCTTCATCAAGACCGAATTCGAATTTTGTATCAGCAATGATGATTCCGTTTTTGTAAGCGTGTTCGTAGCATTTCTTGTAAATTGCAATTGCAGTGTCAGCAATTTTCTGTCCAAGTTCTGCACCAAGGTCATTTTTCATATAATCCAAAGTTACGTTGATATCGTGACCTTCTGCAGCCTTTGTAGATGGAGTACAGATTGGTTCAGCAAGTTTTTCTGCTTCTTTGTATTCTTTATCAAATGAGTGACCAAGGAATGGTTCACCTTTCTTGTATGCTTCGTACATAGAACCGAACATATATCCGCGAACGATTACTTCGTAAGGAATCATCTTCAGTTTTTTACAAAGTATTGTGCGACCTTCGAATTCAGGTTTCTGGAATTCAAAAGGCATGTCTTTAAGATCGCATGAAATCATGTGATTTTTTACCAGGTCGCCTGTGTAATCAAACCAGAAGTTTGCCAGTGCGTTCAGAACCTTACCTTTATCTGTAATCATTGTAGGAAGGATTACATCAAAAGCTGAAATGCGGTCAGTTGTAACGATGACCATGCGTCCGTCTTCCAGGTCGTAAACTTCACGAACCTTACCAGAAATAATTTTCTTCATTTATTACTCCCATAAAAAGTCTTTCACAATGCAAAATCACAATGCAAAATAATGACTAAATTAAAAACTGTTTATTTGGATGCCGTATTTTTCGGAAATTGCTTTGTATTCAACATTTTCCGAATCTCCGGTGACATACAACCGGATAGCAGGATTATATTCTTTTTTCTCATCTTTTGAAATATGACAAACATCCAGAGCACGGCGTGCTACTCCGTCACGACTGTCTATAACCTTTATGCCAGAGCCGAACACCTTTTGAATCGTATCAGCAATATTCAGAAAATGGGTACAGCCAAGAATTACAGCATCACAGTCTTCCTTTCGGAAAAACTGTGCCGCAGGCTCACATGCAGCCTCACATTCTTCCTCTGTAGCCGTAAAACTTTCGTGTTCAATAAAATTAATAAGCTCAGTGTCTTCCCGTAAAACCAGAGTACAGTCTTCTGCAAAACTCTCCTTAAGACGTTTTGTATATTCACTCTGAACAGTTGCCACAGTAGCAAGAAGTCCTATACGACGTTTTTGAGAAACAGATGAAGCAAGTTTTATAGCAGGAACAGTTCCAATAAACTGAATTTCAGGATGTGCAAGTCGAACTTCATCAAGAGCATTAACACTCATTGTATTGCAGGCAATTACAATTGCACGAGGATGAAAATTATTGATAATTCTGTCACATATTGAAAGAACGCAGGAAACAATTTCTTCATGACTTTTTGTACCGTAAGGGAAATTTGCAGTATCCCCAACATAAATACATTCAGCCGAACTTTCCATTTCCTTAAGCCTCAAAAGATACGGCAATCCGCCTGTTCCAGAATCCAAAAATGCAAAATCAATCATTTTCTAATTTACCTGAAATTCTATGGTGACAGTATACCCATATCCGCTATAATATAGAAGTATGTTTGCACAGAATAAATGTCTGGTTCCATCCTGCACAAAAATGTCTCTTTCAACTTTTGATGACCAGGGAAAAATCCTTGAAACCAGATCCTATTGTCTGGATCACACTCCGGATCCTGGAAAAGATTCTCAGAAAATTTATCAGTACATCCAGGAGCATGAAACCATTGTAGGCATCAACGCTTCAGGCCTCATTTTCCGAGATGCTACCTTTTCCAACAAACGTTTTTATGGCTGCAATTTTTCTCACTGTACTTTCAACAACATTACAAGTCAGAACATGAGAAGCCGCACATCAATTTTTGATTTTGCCATTTTCAATGACTGTAACCTTGTAAACAGCAATATTCTGTTTACTTCTTTTTCGGGCTGTACTTTCAACCATACACTTTTTACTTCCAGTGACCTGATTCAGAGCAATTTCAACGGAATCCGATGTTTCCAGTCGTCTTTTGATGATTCGGATCTTTTCAATTCAAAATTTCTTAAATCTGATCTGATAAATACATCATTCAGAAACTGCAACTTAAAACGTGCCGACTTTTTCAGTTCAAAACGCGAAAATGTCTCTTTCAAGATGTCGAACACCCGCGAAGCCCGTTTCCGTCGTAACGGAAGCGAAATCTATACAGGAACAGGTTCAGCCCAAAACGAAAGCCAGGAATTTCTTGAAAATTCCACAGGAAACCAATAATGAAAGTATATTTTCACCTGAATCTCGGCGGATTTTCAAACTGTTATCTCATTGTAAACGAATACAACAAAGAAGCTATCATTGTTGACCCGGGACAAGTAACAGACGAACTTATTGAACAGATTGAAAGTGTTCCCTATCACGTGGCTGGAGTTCTTGTAACACATAACCACGGAAGCCATGTTCACGGTCTCAAAACACTGCGCAAAATCTATTCGCCGAAAATCCTTGCTGCAGACTGGGAAGTGGCCCGCGAAGAAACAACTGTCATAAGCGGAGACGGCAAAGTACGCATCGGCGGCATGATGGTTCACTATATGGCAGTTCCGGGACATACTGCAGACTCCATGGTCTACAAAATCGGAAACATGCTCTTTACAGGTGACGTTCTCATGGCCGGAACCATTGGAAACACTGCATCAAGCTTTTCAAACTTTATTCTCAGAACAAATATCGAAGACAAAATCCTTTCTCAGACAGAAGACACAGTTCTTTTCCCGGGACACGGACCACCGGCAACTGTTGGGTCAGTACGCCAGTTCAATGTAGATTTTGAAGAAAAAATCCAGAATCTGTGATATAATCTCAAGTATATGGAACATAATATGATTTTATCTGCTTCAGGATGGAGAAAAGTTTTTGCTGTTTCAGGAAATGAACAGGACAAAGCTCCGGAAATCTCCCCTGAGGATACTGCACTTTCTGCCATTGCCGCAGAAGTGTTTTTTGATTATCTGAAAGATAAAACTGGTATTGAAAACCCTGTAATTGCCGTGGGAATGGACACAAGACCTACAGGTCCTGCCATTGCAGATGCAATGAACCGGGCTCTCCTCTTAAAAAAAGCAATCATTCAGTTTACAGGTGTTTCTTCAGCTCCTGAAATCATGGCTTTTTCAAAAAAAATCGACGGATTTATCTATATAAGTGCAAGCCATAACCCTGTAGGACACAACGGAATAAAATTCGGAATTAATGACGGCGGTGTTCTTAACGGAACAGAAAACGCAAAACTTGTAGAAGAATTCAAAAAACGGCTTTCCGCTCCTGACGCCTGCAACTCAGCCTTGAATCGTATTTCTCAGGCAAGTGCTTCAGAAATGCGCACTCTTGAACAGCAGAGCAAGAGCGCTAAACACAATGCTCTCCGCGCTTACGAAGATTTTGCCCGTCTGACAATTGCAGGAAGCGAAAACAAGGAAATTCAGGACAATTTCTTTGAAGGAATCAGAGACTCAATGGCCCTGAATCCAATGGGAATTGTCTGCGACTTCAACGGTTCTTCCCGTACTCTTT
Source organism: Treponema sp. (assembly GCA_018385395.1). GTDB lineage: Bacteria > Spirochaetota > Spirochaetia > Treponematales > Treponemataceae > Treponema_D. The sequence continues at coordinate 4,245 of JAHBAD010000143.1, read as the reverse complement.
GTATTGACCGGGACTTTTTCAAATCAAACAGAATTAATTTCTACGAAATCAACAATCAGGCAGGCGTTTTTGCCCACGAAATCATTCCGGAAGCAGAAAACCTGGTTCACGTTGCCGCAGAAATGGAACGTCTTCAGAAGGCAGGCTTCAAAGACGCAATTCTTGGTTACATGCCTGACTGTGACGGTGACCGCGGAAACATTGTTTACTGGGATGAAAAGGCACAGAAAGCCTGCATCTTGAAAGCTCAGGAAGTTTTCAGTCTTTCAGTTCTTGCAGAACTGACATATACAATCTGGAGTTCAACTGACCAGAACATGAAGCCTGCAGTTGCAGTAAACTGCCCAACTTCAATGCGCATTGAAGAAATTACAAAAGCCCTTGGGGCAAATGTTTTCCGTGCAGAAGTTGGGGAAGCAAACGTTGTAAACCTGGCTCGCGAAAAACGTGAAGAAGGCTACACTGTTCCAATCCTTGGCGAAGGTTCAAACGGCGGAACAATCACATATCCGGCTGCCGTTCGTGACCCCCTCAACACAATCTTTGCAATCCTTAAGCTGCTTACTATCCGTGGCGGCGGCCTTTATGAACTCTGGTGCAAAAAATCAGGTCATAAATACAAGGATGACTACACTCTCACCGATATTCTTGAAAGTCTTCCTAAATACACTACAACAGGTGTTTCAGAGCCAAGAGCTGTTCTGAAAGTTTCTTCACTGGATCATGCAGAACTAAAGCGGGATTTCCAGAAGAAATTCGAAGCTGACTGGAAAAAAAATCCTCTCAGAAAGAAATACGGACTCGAAAGTTACCGCATAGCCATTACAAACGGCACAAAAGAACGTTACGACGTTGCCGACTGGGGCGAAAGCGGAAAAGGCGGACTTAAAGTTGTTTTCTACAACGATAAAAAAGAACCGGTTGCGTTTATCTGGATGCGCGGAAGCGGCACAGAACCTGTATTCAGAATTATGTGTGATGTTCGCGGAACCGATATACAAATGGAAAAAGATTTATTAGAATGGGAAACAAAATTACTAGGCAATTAACCCTATATTTGGAGGCTATAAATGACAAACGAAGAAATCCTTGCCCGTGCAAAAGACTATATCGCACAGGAAAAAGATGAAAGATTTGCCAACGAAGTAAAAGAACTTGTTGCAAAAGAAGATTACAAAGAACTGGAAGACCGTTTCTACAGAACTCTTGAATTCGGAACAGGTGGACTTCGCGGTGTAATGGGTGGCGGTACAAACCGTATGAACACTCTGGAGATCAACCTTGCAACACAGGGGCTTGCAAACTATCTGATTAAAGCCTGCCCTGAAAAAGCAAAGGCAGGAACACTCAGCGCCGTTGTTGCATATGACTCACGTCTGAACTCTGATGTTTTCGGTGAAGCAACAGCTCTTATTTTTGCTGCAAACGGAATCAAGGCTTACCTCTTCTCAAGCCTCCGCCCTACTCCTGAACTTTCTTTCGCTATCCGCCAGCTTGGTGCTGATACTGGTGTTGTTGTAACAGCTTCACACAACCCGCGTATGTACAACGGTTACAAAGCCTACTGGAACGATGGTGCACAGGTTATTGAACCACACGATGTAGGAATCATTGAAGAAGTAAATAAAGTAACTGAAGTAAAAACAATGACTCGCGTTGAAGCCATTGCATCAGAAAAACTTGTAATCATCGACAAAGAAATCGATGAAAAATTCTGGGCTATGTGTAAAGCTGAACTTTTCCGCCCTGACCTTATCAAAGAACGCGCAAAGGACGTAAAAATCGTTTACACACCACTTCACGGAACTGGTGGAATGCACGTAAACAAAGTGCTTGGAGACCTTGGACTTAAAGTTATCACAGTTCCTGAACAGGCTGAACCAGACGGAAACTTCCCTACAGTTGTAAAACCAAATCCTGAAGAAAAACCAGCACTTACTCTTGCAGTAGAACTGGCTAAAAAAGAAAATGCTTCTTGTGTAATGGCAACAGACCCTGATGCTGACCGCTTTGGTACAGCTTTCCCAGACAAAGACGGAAACTGGGTACTCCTTTCGGGAAACCAGATGGGTGCTCTTCTTATGGATTACGTTCTTCTTTCACGCAAAGAATTCGGAAAGATGCCTGCTAACCCAGCTGTAATTCGCTCTATCGTTACTTCACCATTTGGTGACTACATCTGTAAAAAATACGGTGTAGAAATGATGGAATGCCTTACAGGTTTCAAATGGATTGCTGCCGTTGAAAAAGACTTTGAAGAAAAAGGAACAAAAAATTACGTTTTCGGTCTTGAAGAATCATACGGTTACAAAGTTGAACGGGATGTAATGGATAAAGACGGTGTTTCGGCTGCTGCAATGTGTGCTGAAATGACAATGTACTGGGCAAGCCAGGGAAAAACAATCCTTGAACACCTGGACGACATGTACCGTGAATACGGATACTTTGAAGACCGCGCTATCAGCCAGGAATTCCTTGGTTCAAGCGGTGTTGAAACAATGAAAGGTATTATGACAAAACTCCGCGCAGAAGGATTGAAAACTCTTGGTGGAAAAACAGTTACAAAGATCCGCGACGTACAGGAATCTGTAGAATTCGATCCTGCAAATCCTGCAAACAAAACACCATACGGACTTCCAAAATCAAACGTTCTCCAGTTCTTCCTGGATGGCGGAACAATCGTTTCTGCACGTCCATCTGGAACAGAACCAAAAATCAAGTTCTATGTAAACTCTGTAACTCCAGTTGCAGGCGGTGACCTTGATGCAGCTAAAAAAGCAGCAGCAAGCCTTTGTGATGCAATCGAAGCTGACATTAAATCAATTCTTGCAAACGCATAAGAATTACAGAAAACTGACGGCAAACAGCTGACGGCTTTCTAAGAAATGAATCCTTCCGGCAATGTGACATTCACTGAAACCGGGAGGATTTTTTTTACCAAGGAATATGCCACAAAGAACTGAAAGCCACAGAAAGCCTTTCTGGTTCTATACAGGACATTTTCACCCGGAATATGATGATTATTATTTTGCAAAACTTCGGCAGAATTGGTTGAAAAACAATAACGGTCCACGAACAAAAAATAAAGAAATGTCTGGTTTTCAAACAGACTTTCCACAGCTGCCTTATTAAATTACGGGCCAGATTACGAAGACTCTTTTGAGAAAGAAGAAGATATGAAAAATATCATTTCAGAACATACTATATGTTGGGAATTAATCACATAAATGCAGACCAGTTTTCCGCTTTTTTCATCAACACCTACAGTCAGCTTTTCCTTCATAATGTCAGTTTCAAAGTCAGCACGGATTGGATAAATATCATCCCACTGAAAGATTTTTTCTGATATCATTTTTACAATTGACGAATGAACGAAAACCCAGATTTCATCCAGATCAGAAAGTGACGATTTTCTGAAAATCATTTTTATCCTTCATTTTTAAATTTTTAGTCATTATAACAACTGCTTAAACCGCAAACCGGCCTGACCGGTTTGTGGGCTTTGAACTTCGTGTTATGTGATATTATTCATCATTATCTTCTTCATAATTAAATTCAACTTTACTTTGAAGAATTATTTCATCAAGAACATTATTAAGATAGCCATTCTGGTCGGCCTCATTTAAATATAATATAAGCATTGGAATATTTATAACTTCATCAATAGAATTCATGTATCGATTAACAATAATTTCTATGCCGTATTGTTGAAGTGCATTTTCTCGCAAATGTTTTAAGATTTCTTCTACTGATTCATTTGTCTTTATGACGAATTTTACTGGATAATGTTCAAGTTTATCTATGTCGAGAAAATATTTCTTTACATCTAAAGTTTCTGTTACTTGGTAAAAATTTCCTAGTGGCTTCATTACAAAATCTATTCCACCATCATTTGCATTAGTTCGACCTGTTTTGTATAGTTTTAAATTTTCTTCTTGCAAGTTTATCTTGTCATATCCCCAGAAAATCTTTTTATCCCAATAATAATATTTCAATATAGCAAAACTTACTATTTCAAATAACCTAGCATCAACATTCGGCTCTAGCAATCCTGAAATAAACGAAAATACTTTTTCTTTATCGCTAGAAGGAAGTTTTTGAAGTTGTTCACAAGAGTAAATAAATTTTTCAAATGCATTTTTCTTTGCTTTAATATATTCGTTTATAATACAAATAATAGTTTTACTGATATCATAAACTTTTCCGCTAATTTTAATATTAAGAAGATTGGTATTTATCCAATAC
>JAHBAD010000142.1 GCA_018385395.1 Treponema sp. | reverse complement strand
GATTAGTTCAGCCAGATTTATAGCTAAAACTCTTATGCAAACTAATATTGATAAAATCTGAATATGATATATTGCAAAATTTTTAAAACAAAAAGCGTGTGGTAAAGGAGTCAATGGCGACTATAAATTTCCTAAATTACTCGCCGGCAATGGCACCTCTTTATTATAAGGAACAAAATCCCTTTCGAATTCCTTGGACAATATCCCTTACGAATTAGTGTAAAAACTTAATTAATATAGAATTCCTTGACGATTTCCCCACTTAGACTTAAAATATATTTAAGTTCTTCAGTGGGGTTTATTTTTTCCATGGACCGTGACAGTTTATTATCAAAGCTTCTTTCTTCTTTCGAGCATTATTACACAATAGAAAAAGAAAATCCTACACCTCCATTTAATGCAGAAGCAGAATTTTCGGCACACGGAGAACAATATATGCTGGTGAAAATTGCTAAAATAGCAGATATGGATTCAAAAGACTATGCTTATTTTAAGATTGAAGACAATCTTTCATTAGAAAGACTTCAGGAACTTTCCCAGATTGCATGGAATTCTGGAATTGCAAAAGTTGTTCCCTATAATGGGCATAGAAATTCCGATGTTACACTGGTTGTGCTTGCCGATACAGTTTCTCCGGATCTTGTAAAACAAATCAAAAAAATAAAATTTTATAAATCGTATAAATTCAGCTTCTGGGGATGGAGCCATTTCAGATTGGTTGTAAAAGAAATTTCTTCAAATAAGGTTTATTTCAACAGATTTGGATCAGATTTGAAAAAAGTTCTTATCAACATATAAAAAACTTAAATTGTTTTCCAAAGGGGGAAAATTTAAAATGACAGCATTATTAATAATTCTTGCTGCAATCGCTCTGCTTTTCTGTGGATATGTTTTCTACGGAAAGTGGCTTTCAAAACAGTGGGGTATTGACCCTGAAAACAAAACTCCTGCACAGAAAATGCCTGACGGTGTTGACTATGTAGAAGCCAAACCAGCTGTATTGATGGGACATCACTTCTCTTCAATCGCAGGGGCTGGCCCAATTAACGGTCCAATTCAGGCTGCTATCTTCGGATGGGTTCCAGTATTCCTGTGGTGTGTAGTCGGAGGTATCTTCTTCGGTGGTGTACACGATTACGGTGCTCTTTTTGCTTCTGTTCGTCATGACGGAAAATCAGTTGGTGAAATCATTAAGTCATCAATGGGAACAAAGGCTAAGAAACTTTTCATCATCTTCGCTCTCCTGGTATTGATTCTGGTTATCGCTTCTTTCGTAAACGTAGTAGCTGGTACATTCTTCTCTGCTGATGGTGCAAAATTCGGATTTACAACAAATCCTACAAATAATCAGACAACCGCTATCATTTCTGTTCTCTTTATTATTCTTGCTGTTGTATATGGTATTCTTACAAACAAATGTGGAATGAAAACACTTCCAGCAACAATCATTGGTATTGTTGGTATTATTGCAATCGTAATCCTTGGTCTTAATGTTGGTTTCGTTATGAACCGCACAGCATGGATTATCTTTGTTTCATTGTACATTGCTGTTGCTTCTTTGATTCCAGTTTGGATTATGCTTCAGCCACGTGATTACCTTTCTTCATTCCTTCTTTATGCAATGATTGCTATTGCTTTGGTTGGTATTGTTATTGGTGCTTTCACAGGTTCTGCAACATTCGAAATTCCAGCTTTCACAGGTTGGAAAGTAGGAAACAGCTTCATATTCCCAACACTGTTCATTACAGTTGCTTGTGGTGCATGTTCTGGTTTCCACTCACTTATCGCTTCTGGTACAACTTCTAAACAGCTTGATAACGAAAAACACGCTCGTGCTATTGGTTACGGTTCAATGCTTATTGAATCAGCTCTTGGTGTCATTTCTTTGATCGCTGTTGGTGTTGTTTGGGCAAACAAAGGAAAATACGGTTCTCCATCTGCTATCTTCGGTGCTGGTATTGCTACACTGTTCGGAGAAGAAGGCACACCAGTTTACAATACAATTTCTGCTCTCCTTACTCTTGCAGTTTCAGTATTCGCTCTGACTTCTCTTGACTCAGCTACACGTCTGAGCCGCTTCATGTTCTCTGAATTGTTCCTGAAAGAAAACGAAGCAACATGGAAAGATGCTTCTGGCATTCGCAAAGTTCTTGCTCATCCATTGTTCGGTACCTGTCTGATGGTTGTTGTTGGTGCAACACTTGGATTCCTGAAGCTTTCAGCAATCTGGGCTCTCTTTGGTGCTGCTAACCAGCTGCTGGCTGGTATTGCATTGCTTGCAGTTGCTGCATGGCTTGGTCAGGTTGGAAAGAACAACAAAATGTTCATTATTCCTATGATTTTCATGCTTGCTGCTACACTGACACAGCTCATCATTACTATTGTTCAGAAACTTGGTGCAATGGTAAAAGGCGTTGAAGGAGCAATGTTCTGGGGTAACTGGTTCCAGCTGATTTTCGCTGCAGCAATGACTGTTCTTGCTGTAATCCTGGTTATTGAAGGAATTCAGACTTTCATCAAACAGGTTAAAAAGAACTAAGTTTTTTATGTCTTGAATTAATGCAGCCGCTTCTGGATTATCCGGGGCGGCTGTTTTTTTTATTCAGGGTTTAACACAAACCCTGAAAACGGCGATGTCAAGGCCAAAGAGCGAAGCGTGCCTTGACGCGACGTATTTAGGGTTTATTACAAAAATTAAAAACGAAAAATCTGGTCATATTAAAATATAAGTTTTTTGGGTATATTAGTAATATCAGATTTGTGACATAATGTGCCCATGAAGAAAATAACATTTATGGTTGCGGCTGCCTTAAGTTCCGCTCTGGTCCTGCTTTCAGGTTGCTCTGGGAAGAAACAGAATAATGTAATTCATGTTTATTCTATTATTCATGAAGAAGAAACAGAAGCTTTATGCAATTTGTTTACAGAAAAAACAGGCATTAAAGTTGAATATCTTCGTGCCACAACAGGCGAACTTGTAAACAGAATCCTTACAGAAAAATCAGCTCCACAGGCAGATGTTCTTCTTGGTGGTGCTTCAAACTATCACATTAATCTTTCTGCTGAAGGATGTCTTGAATCTTACGTTTCGCCTTTGTCAAAAGATTTTCCGTCTTATGCAAAAAGTGCTGACGACACATGGACAGGTTTCTGCGTTCTCACACTTGGAATCGGTGTAAACAAAGCACGTTTTGCAGAAAAGTTTCCGGGAATGGAATATCCTGCAACCTGGGAAGATCTTGCAAATCCTGTTTTCAAAGATGAAATTGTAATGACAAATCCTGTGGCTTCTTCTACCGCTTATCTTTTTGTTCAGAACCAGCTTCAGCGGCTTGGCTGGGATGCAGGGTGGGAATACCTTGCTTCACTTTCCAAGCTTGTAGGCCAGTTCCCTGATTCAGGAAGTGCTCCTCCAAAACTGATTGGAACCGGGGAATATGCTCTTGGTGTTGCTTACCTTCATGCTCTTTCAAAATACAATGCGCAAGGCTTTGATATTCAGCTTGTTGCTCCAAAAGATTCTGTAGGAGATGTAGACTGTGTTTCAATTATGAAAAACGCAGGAAACTTAAGCGGTGCTAAAAAGTTTGTTGATTTCATTCTGTCTGCAGAGGCTGAAACTTTAATGTCATCAATTGATTTTACAATTCCTGTAAACAAGGATGCTGCGGCTCCTAAAGGCGCAATTCCTGTTTCGGAAATCAGTCTCATTGATTACGATGCAACCCTTGCAAGCTCACAGAAAAACGAAGTAATTGCTAAATGGACAGAGCTTGTAAAATAAAGAAAAGTATTGATATAACGGCAGTTCTTTGGATTGCCGCTATAGCTTTCTTAAGTTTATTTATACTTCTTCCTCTTTTCTTTGTTTTTTCAAAGGTCCGGTTTCAGGATCTTTCAGCCATTTTTGTCCAGACTCGTTTTAGAAAAACAATTCTGAATACACTTCTTGAATGTGCTGCATCAACAACTCTTTCAGTTTTGACCGGTTACATTTATGCATACGCCGTAGTCTTTGGACGTATGCCCTTCAGAAAGTTTTTTGCCTCACTTCCAGTGCTGCATCTCATTACGCCGCCTTTTGTAGGCGGACTTGCTTTTATTCTGCTTTTAGGCCGGCAGGGATTAATTACCAAAACAATTCTTGGGCTTGATGTTTCTCTTTATGGTTTTTCGGGGCTTTTAATTGCCCAGGTGCTCTGCTTTTTCCCTTTGTCTTATCTTATGTGTAAGGAAAGTTTTGAAGCCATTAATAAAAATCTTATTGAAGGAGCCGTGAGCCTTGGTGTTTCCAGACTGAAAATATTTTTTAAGGTGATTCTGCCTCTAACGTTCCCAACTTTTGTGGCAAGTTTTCTTTTTGTTGCAGTTTCGGTTTTAAGTGATTTTGGAAATCCTATGCTGGTTGGCGGACGGTTTAAAGTTCTGGCTATAGAAATTTATACTCAGCTTACCGGGTGGATGAATGCCGGAACTTCTGCCGCTCTGGGACTAGTGCTTCTTGTTCCGTCACTTATTCTGTTTTTTCTGCAAAACAGGCTTTTTAAAAATCAGGTAAAGAAAACTGCCATAGTCGGCGGAAAAAGTGGTATGAAAAAAGGAACAGATGAGGAACCTGTTTTCAGAAATTCTTTGTTTGCAGATATTCTTCTATTTATATTTGTTCTGATTATAGCAGTTTCAGTACTTCTTCAGTTTGCTTCAATTATAGCAGGAAGCTTTCAGAAACTCTGGGGCATAGATACGGCATTTACGCTGAAACATATTAAGCTTACTTTAAAATATGGCAGAGAGTTTTTTTATTCGATTTCTTTTGCATTAATTGCGTCCACTTTATCTGTATTCCTTGCAGCCTTTGTTTCTTTCTGTGTTCACAGAACCGGTTCAAAAAAAATGGCCGGTAAAAATTTTATTGATGCTTTAATCCAGCTGCCAACCGCAATTCCCGGTTCCTTGTTCGGGCTTGCACTTTCAATCACGTCTGGAATGCTTCATCTAAAAGCACCACGGTTTCTTATTGTCATGGCAATAACAGTTTCGTTTATGCCTTTTTCTTACCGCATAGTAACCCAGACTTTGGGCCAGATAAAACTGACTCTGGACGAAGGCGCTATGAGTCTCGGTTCAAAACCGCTGAAGGTTTTTGTAAAGGTTCTGGTGCCTCTGGCCCGGGGCGGAGTTTTCAGCGGATGGATTTATAATTTTGCCCGCGGAGTTGGGACTTTAAGCTCTGTAATCTTCCTTGTTGGGTTTAATACGCCTCTTTGTTCAATACGCATCCTGAATCTTGCGGAGCAGGGAGACTGGGGGCGGGCTGCCGCTATGGCCATGGAATTAACTTTGATAGCATTCGGATTAATTGGTGCGGGCAGACTGCTGATAAAAAAGAGAAAATAATTCGGGACACATTATGAAAGAAGAAATTTTAAGATTAGAAAGTATTAGTTTTTCATATGGAAGAAATCAGATAATAAATAATTTTTCACTTTCTGTTGAACGCGGGTCTTTCGCAACTTTACTTGGCCCGTCGGGCTGCGGAAAGACAACACTTTTAAGAATTATTGCGGGCTTTTTGAAGCCTTCTTCCGGTATTATTGCACTTAATGGAGTTGATGTATCTGCTGTTCCTGTGGAACAGAGGAAAATCGGATTTGTGTTCCAGGACTATGCTCTGTTTCCACATATGACTGTAAAAGATAATCTGCTTTTTGGCTTTAGTGGAAAGGAAAAGAAAAATCAGATTAGAAATATGGAAGTGATAAGTTCATCCTTAGGGCTTCTGGATTTTCTGGACCGTTTTCCTCATGAACTTTCAGGCGGGCAGCAGCAGCGTGTTGCTCTTGGCCGTACTCTTATGATGAAGCCTGAAATCATTTTGATGGACGAACCTCTTTCTTCTCTGGATGCAAAACTCCGTCTTCATGTTCGTGAAGAACTTATGGAAATTCAGAAGAAGATCGGCATTACAACAGTTTATGTTACTCATGATCAGGAAGAAGCTCTTTCCCTTTCTGATAAAATTGCAGTGATAAATGAAGGAAATCTTCTTCAATATGATTCACCTGAAAAGGTTTATTTTAATCCGAAAAGCAGAACTGCTGCAGAATTTACCGGAATGACAAATTTTCTGAGTTTTAACGGAAAAGAAATAATGGTTCGTCCTGAATGGTTTGTTGTTGATGTGGAAAAAACTTCTGATAGTGAACTTGAAGGAACTGTGGTGTCTGCGGTTTTTCTTGGCGGCATTACCCGTTATAGAATTTCATGTAAAGAATCTGTGAAAGGGTTCCTTACCGCAGATGTTTTTTCTGGAGCCTTGAAAAAAACTTTTGAAGAAGGACAGAAAGTATTCCTAAAAATCATTACTTCTGTTTGCTTTAATTAAAGTCTTTTTTTTGTTAAAATGGCAGTTATGAAAAAATCACTTTTTGCAGCTGCCATTATTTCTACTGCAGCATTACTATTTACTTCATGCAAAGACAAAGTTATGGGGTACAGCGTAACTTTGTGGAATCTTCCTGAACAGAAAATTGCCGCCGGTGAAGTTGTGCCTGTATATATCAAATCAAATATTTCTCATGTATATGTTGCAGGCCTTTCTGATGATGCAAAATTCGAAGTGCCTTTATGGCAGATGACTGAACCTGAAAAAAAAGCTGCTGCTACAAAAACAGCTGCAAAGTATCAGGAGTATGCGCATACTTATGCCAGTGCAAAGATTGACGGTCTTCCTATCCGTGCTCAGACTGTAAATACAGCAAAACAGGTTTACCGTCTTCGTAAAGGCGAAGTTCTTAAAGTTCTTTACAAGGGAACAGGTCAGGCAGTTATGGCCGGCAAAAAAGCTCTTGAAGGAGACTGGCTTAGGGTTCTGACAGATGACGGAACTCAAGGGTGGTGTTTTTCATATAACCTGGCTCTTTTTGAAACTGATGCTTCTGGAAATCGTGTAGGTGGAGAAGAAATTCAGGTGGAAGAAGAAACCGATGCATACATGGAAACTGTTGTAAGTACAACCTGGTATCCTGACTACTTCAAAACTCTGATAGATGCAAACAATATTGATATTTCACGTCTTAATGCTTCTTATCGGTTCACTATTGATGAAGAAAACAAAAAAGTAACATTGAATACGAATAAAATCCACGAACAGTGGGATTACGACGGATGGACCAAACGTGACGACAAAGAATATGTACTGAAAGGTATTCCTGTAATTATCTATTATAAGAATGCAGGATTTATAGTTCTTCGTTACACAGGCGAAAGTGGAAAACCTCAGGACCTGAACTTTGTGGCAATAAATGGAAATATTGCAGATATTGTTTCGGCAGAACGGGATCGTCGTAATCAGGCTTTTGAAGAAGTTTATACTCATGGTAATGTATATAAGAGTTCTTCCTGGGGCCAGATTTCCCTTACAGAAGACGGAGCTTTCCGATGGACCGGAACAAAACCTCTTTTGAATCAGGGAATTATCAGTGCTACTGCAAAATCTGGTGGAACAGTAAGTGCCAAGTATGTTGTTGCAAAGAAACTTAAAGATAATTATGACGGAGTTCTTACATTCCTCTTTGATGGAACAACAAATGAAGTAAACTTCCTGTATAAGCTTGAAGAAGGGGCTATGCGTCTGGAAGATGCTTCAAATGCAACTTTTGACGGCAATATGGTAAAATCTCGCGGGGCGGGAGCACTTATTCTTTACTTTACAGTTCAGTAGTAAAGGCTTGAGAAAAAATTCTGACTTTGACAAAAAGTAGCAAACGTGTCATACTCCCAAAAAAGGATTTGCCTTTTTGCGGAGGAATTAAATGGAACTTTCACATGAATTTTTAGTTGAAGACAGAGAATTTACAAGTTACGATGATTTTTCACAGAATTGCAAACTAAAAACTCCAGAAAACTTTAATTTTGCTTATGATATTGTAGACCGTTATGCACGCGAAGATTCAAATAAACGGGCATTGGTATGGATTGATGATAACAGTGAGGATGCTTTAACATTCACATTTGCTGATATTTCAAGAGAATCAAAACGTGCCGCTTACTGGCTTGTTCAGAAAGGTATTAAGAAAGGGGATACAGTAATGCTTATCCTCCGCCGCCGTTACGAATGGTGGATTCTGATGCCGGCTCTTCACAGAATCGGTGCTATTGTAATTCCGGCTACAGACCAGCTTCTGCAGGCAGATATTGAATATCGTACAAATGCAGCAGATGTAAAAATGATCATTTCTTATGACAATCCACATATTCAGGAAGAAATTGAAAAGGCTATGCCAAAGTCTCCATCTGTTCAGTTTCTTGTAACAGTTGGAAATGAAAAACGTGAAGGCTGGATTTCCTTCCATGATGAATATTCTAAACTTGATCCTGAATTTCCTCGTCCAGTAGGAGACGCCGCAACTCACAACACAGATCCTATGCTTCTTTATTTTACATCAGGAACATCAGGTTATCCAAAAATGGTACTTCAGGATTTTGTTTATCCAATTGGACACATTATGACTGCAAAATACTGGCATGGGGTTGTTGATGACGGTCTTCACCTTTCTATTGCCGAAACAGGATGGGCAAAAGCTACCTGGGGAAAACTTTACGGTCAGTGGATTTGCGGTACAGCTCAGTTTGTCTATGATATGAACATGCTTAAACCGGATAAGATGCTTCAGATGATTGCAAAATTCGGCTTAACAACTTTCTGTGCACCTCCTACAGTTTACCGCTTCCTGGTGCGTCAGGATCTTTCAAAATATGATTTGAGTAAATGTGTTCGTTTCAGTACAGCCGGTGAAGCTTTGAACGGCGAAGTTTTTGACAAATGGCTTGAAAAAACAGGAAAGAAAATTTACGAAGGTTACGGACAGACAGAATCTACTATTATCTGTGGTAACTTCAAGGAATACTCTCAAATTCGTCCGGGTTCTATGGGTAAACCTAATCCTTTATACAAAGTTGAAGTTCTGAATCCAAACGGAAAACCAGTTCCTGCAGGTGAAGTTGGTGAACTTTGTATCCATGTTGAAGACGGACGCCCGCTGGGACTTCTTATGGGATACCATAAAGATGTTTCTCTTACAGCAGAAGCTTTTGATGGTGGCGTTTACCATACTGGTGACAATGTTTATATGGACGAGGATGGATACGTCTGGTTCGTTGGACGCAAAGATGACATTATTAAATCATCCGGTTATCGTATCAGTCCTTTTGAGGTTGAATCTGTTCTTCAGAAACATCCTGCAGTTCTTGAATGTGCAGTTACCGGAGTTGAAGATGCAAAACGCGGTATGGCAGTAAAGGCAACAATCGTTCTTTCTGCAGATTATGCAGAAAGAGACACAAAAGAGCTGGAAGTTGAAATTTCTACTTTTGCCAAAGAAAATACTTCCATGTATAAATGTCCGAGAATTTATGAATTCGTAAAAGAATTGCCAAAAACAATCAGTGGAAAAATACGCCGCGTAGAAATCCGCGAAAAAGATAAAGGAAAAGACGCTGATAAAATTAAACAGGATTTCTAAGGAAAGTTTTATATGAGAAGAGTAGTTGTAACAGGTTTAGGATGCGTAAGTCCCTGTGGAAATAATGTAAAGGATACTTGGGAAAATGTAAAAAACGGAGTAACCGGAATTGATAAAATCACACTGTTTGATGCTTCTGGTCATTCAGTTCAGATTGCAGGGGAAGTAAAAAACTTTTCACTTGATGAATATAACCTGGACCGCAAGCTGGTTCGCAAAATGGCACGCGGAACTAAATTTCTGGTTGGAGCTTCAATGGAAGCTGTGCGTGATGCAGGCTTTACTCTTCCAACTGAAACAGATAAAGGAAACTTTGTCGGTCCAAAATGCGGAATCGTTACAGGTGTTGGAATCGGTACAAATGAGTCTTGTGAAGACGCTTACAAACGGCTTCTGAACCCTGCCTTCGGCGCAACGAAAGTTCCTCCAATGACAGCTCCAATGATTATCAATAATGAAGCTGCAGCAAACGTAAGCATCCTTCTGAATATGAACGGTCCTGCATGGACACTTTCAACAGCCTGTTCTTCTGGAACAGATGCCATCGGTCTTTCATGCGACATGATTAAATCTGGTCGTGTGGACGTTTGTCTTGCAAGCGGAGCTGACGCAAATATTACCGCTCTGAACCTGAGCGCTTATGCTGCTCTCACAGCTTTGACTCCAAACTATAACGATAATCCTAAAATCGCCTGCCGTCCTTTTGATCGTGACCGCTCCGGCTTTGTTATGGCTGAGGGCGCCGCCGTTCTGGTGCTTGAAGAATATGAACATGCGGTTGCACGCGGCGCCCGCATTTATGCAGAAGTTGCGGGTTGTGCATCTACCTCTGACGCCTACCACATTACAGCTCCGTGTGTTGACGGACACTGGGGTGCTGAAGCTCTTAAAATGGCAATGGAAGAAGCAGGTATGAAACCTGAAGACATTCAGTATTACAATGCACACGGAACTTCAACTCACGCAAATGATTCAAGCGAAAGTGCTCTTGTAAAAACTGTGTTTGGAGATTACGCAAAGAAACTTCACATTTCTTCAACTAAAAGTGAAACCGGTCATATGATTGGGGCCGCTGGTGCTATTGAAGCTTTGATCTGTGTAAAAGCTATGGAAGAAGGTTTTGTTCCGCCAACAATTAATCTTGATAATCCTGACATTGAAGGCGGCTGTGATCTGGACTACACACCAAACAAGGGTGTTAAGTGTGATATTAAAGCTGCAGCCAGTGTATCACTTGGTTTTGGCGGTCATAACGGCGCTGTTGTCCTTAAGAAAATCTAGTTTTTACGTTCTTTGATTACAACCTCTGTATAACCTGAATCGGCAAGTTTTTTCTTTGTTCCATTCAGGTTTTCACTTTTAACACGGCTTACAACAACACGTACTACTCCGCTTTTTGTTGTTTGAAGCACAATGTTTTTGAATCCCTGTTTTGAAAGCTTTCTTCCGAAGGCTGTAGCATTTTCTTTTTTACTGAAGGAAGCAACCTGAATATCCCAAAGTTTACCAGGTTCCACAGGTTTTTCAACTTTTTGGGGTGTTTGGGAAGTTGAAACACCAGAAGTTGTTTTAGTTCCTTCTATTTTTGCCATAATTTTTTTTGCACTGGCTGCTGTGTCCCGTGAAAGCTTTGTATCCGGTCCTTTTTTAACGATCTCAAGCTTTACCTGTGCTAGCCCTGTTTTTGTCATTCCAAGGTCGATTGCTGCTTGTGTAGATAAATCTACAGTACGGCCTGAGACAAAGGGTCCTCTGTCGTTTACGCGGACTTCTACTGTTTTCCCGTTGGCAAGGTTTGTTACTTTCAGGATTGTGTTAAATGGCAGTTCTTTGTTTGCACAAGTGTAGGCATACATATTGAAGGTTTCGCCGTTGGAAGTTTTTTTTCCATGAAAATCCTTGCCGTAAAAGGAGGCCGTTGCTTTTTCTTTGTATACTTCAAGGGCAGTAAGTTCCTCAATACAGGCAAAAATAATAAAAAAACACAATAAAAAACGTCGGAATCTTGTCATATTGCAATTATCGGAAGAAATTTAGGTGTCCTACTCGAAAAAAACAGGAATTTTCACTATAATTTCTAAATCAGGTAATTCCAATGAAAAGAATGAATGTTGCCGTAATGATGCTGGATATATCCAGTGAATATGCCACGGACGTGATAGCCGGAATCACAGGCTTCTTTGAAAAAAAAATTGATGCAATAGTCTGCGCAAATATGGCACTTGGTGTAATGAATAAACTGGGAGAAAGAGGTATATCAGTTCCTGATGATGTAATTGTTGCGGGCTTTGATAATTCTGTTCAATTAAAGTAAAAAAAATAAGAAATAAAGGAAAATAAGAAAGCCGGAAAGGCTGAATAAAATTTTTTTGCAATTCGATTTGCATATTAAAGGAGTTCACCATGGGTGGCGTATTTGGAGTTGCTTCAAAAGAAGATTGTTCATTGGATTTATTTTTTGGTGTAGATTATCACTCTCACCTGGGAACAAAGAAAGGTGGGCTTGCTGTTCTTAAGGAAGACGGAACTTTCAACCGTTCCATTCACAATATTTCTAATTCACCGTTCCGTACAAAATTCGAAAGAGATATTGAAGATATGCACGGAAAAATCGGTATCGGATGTATCAGTGATTACGAAGCACAGCCACTTCTGGTTCATTCTCATCTTGGAAGTTATGCCATCACAACTGTTGGTATTGTAACAAATAAGGATGAACTGGTAAAAAAAGTTCTTTCAGACGGAAATACACACTTCCTTGAAATGAGCGGTGGAGAAATCAACCAGACAGAGCTTATTGTTTCAATTATCAATATGAAAGATTCTATTCTTGAAGGTTTGAAATTTGTTCAGAAAACAATTAAAGGTTCAATTTCAATCCTCCTTATGACAAAAGAAGGAATCTATGCTTCACGTGACAGACTTGGTCGTACTCCACTCCAGATTGGTCACAAAGACGGTGCTTACTGTGTTGCTTTTGAAAACTTTTCTTATGTAAATCTTGGTTACTCAGACTGTCATGAACTTGGACCAAATGAAATCTGTTTCATTACAGCTGATAAAATTGAAACTCTTCAGGAACCGGGAAAAGAAATGAAAATCTGTACGTTCCTGTGGATTTATTACGGATATCCTACAGCAAGCTACGAAGGCGTAAACGTCGAACGGATGCGTTATGACTGCGGTAAATATCTTGCTCGTCGTGATATGCAGGATTCAAACATTCGTATCGATTCTGTTGCAGGTGTTCCGGACTCAGGAACTCCACATGCCGTTGGTTATGCAAATGAATCTGGTATTCCTTTCCAGCGCCCGTTCATCAAATATACACCAACCTGGCCACGTTCTTTCATGCCTGTAAATCAGGCTCAGCGTAACCTTGTTGCCCACATGAAACTAATTCCTGTTCCACAGCTCATTAAAGATAAATCACTTCTTCTGATAGATGACTCTATCGTTCGAGGAACACAGCTTCGTGAAACTACAGACTTCCTTTACAACGCAGGTGCAAAAGAAGTTCATATCAGACCGGCTTGTCCACCACTTGTTTACGGATGTAAATATCTGAATTTCAGCCGTTCAAATTCAGAAATGGATCTTATTACACGCCGCATTATACGCGAAAAAGAAGGCGACAATGTAAGTGATGAAACACTGAAAAAATACTGCGATCCTGATTCGCCTGAATACGCATGGATGCTTGAAGAAATCCGCAAGCAGCTTCACTTTACAAGCCTTAAGTACCATCGCCTTGACGATATGATTGCAAGCGTCGGCATTGAACCTTGCAAGCTCTGCACTTACTGTTGGAACGGTGAAGAATAATATATAAGTTCATTCATGGACGAATGAACGATCAGAAGCGAGTTTGTATTACAAACTCGCCGAGCAAAATAGGCAGGGATGCCGATTTTGCGTCGGGAATGGACAGGAATAGATATAAGTTTCGCCCATGGACTCCTTTTTTTTGACATTTTAAACTTTTTTCAGTAGATATTTACTTATATTTATTTAGCAAACAT